>JAEORS010000125.1:0-6049 GCA_016840795.1 Candidatus Thorarchaeota archaeon
GCGCGGCACAGAAGCTGCACAAGAAATAGGCTTCAACTGAACACGGAGGAAGAGGGCCTATGGCCCCTCTTGACTACATCCAAGGCTGGATATGTTCGTCGTATATGCTCTCGAGACGATCCTTGTGCTCTTGCTCTTCCTTGGCTAGAGTTTCAAAGACGGTTCGATGCGCTGCGTTTCTGGTGAGTTCGGAGAGTGTCTTGTAGAAGTCACGGGCTCCTTCCTCACGTTTCATAGCCACAATGAGTATGTCCTGTGAGGATGACCCAGGCTCAAGTGGTATGTCAATTAGGTACCGAGAGAGATCATGTCCCTCGAACTCCTCAATCGTATCACAGGTGAACGTTTCACAAACACCTTCTCCGAGAGCGTTCTGAAGCTTCTCCTTGTGTTCAGCTTCCTGCTTCGCCAGTTCCCTCAGCAACTGTTGAGATGAGGGCAGCTCTGCATTCTTGGCTGCTTGCATGTAGAAATCGTATGCCTCTTCTTCCTTCTGGATTGCAATTGATATCATTTTCTCGAAAGAGTCTTGAACAGTGGTCATTGGCTAACCCCGCGCTATGGGACGCCCATTCTAGTATTAAGCGTGGTGATTGCAACTACAAGTGGAGGCGCAAGACAGAAGTGCTAGAGTTCCCATCTTCTATCGACATTAGGGAGAGGTGAAACGGAATTGCGCCTGTGGAGTAATGATTTCACGGAAGGGCAACCAATTCCGGACCAGTGCGCCCATGAGAACGAGAATACGAGCCCGCATCTTGAATGGGACGATGCTCCAGTCGGGACCAGAAGCTTCGCGCTAATCTGTAGTGATTCAGATGCTCGGAAGAAGGGCTGGCTTCACTGGTTGGTCCACGGGATTCCGTCTGAGGTGCGCGAGATTTCTTCGGGTGCGCCTGTTCCAGGCATTGAAGTGGATAACGACTTTGGGAAGGCGACATGGTGTGGCCCAGCGCCAAGGTCGGGAACTCATAGGTACTTTTTCACGCTCTATGCTCTTAGTGTCCCATCTTTAGAGGGTGTCAAGAAGACGGACTTCAAAAAGCTGTGTGAGAAGTACAGCATCGACTCCGCAGACACCATGGGGGTCTATACCAAGAAGTAGGCCAAACCTGAGAGTCTAGATTGCCCGTGGCAGAATCTCCTTCATATCAGAAGGTAGGTATTTGTGCAGAGCCTTTGGAATGGAAACGCTACCGTCCTCTCTCTGGTAATTCTCAAGTATTGCGACGAAGTTGCGCGGATTCGCCATCATTGTGCTGTTGAGTGTGTGAAGGTAGCCCTTCTCAGTGCCTCCTTTCTTGATGCGGTATCTGATGTTGAGTCGAGTTGCCTGATATGCCGTGCAATTGCTGCACGAACCCCCCTCACGATACTTGCCCTGACCCGGCATCCAGAACTCTAGGTCATATCTCTTTGCGGCTACTGTCCCCATGTCACCAGTGCATACATTGACGATACGATAAGGCAGCTTGAGGGCCTGCACGAATTCTTCTTCATTCCGGATTAGTTCCTCGTGAATATTCCATGACTCGTCAGGGTGGCTGAATACGAACTGTTCCACCTTGTTGAACTGGTGAACCCTGAATATCCCCTTGGTGTCTTTCCCGTGAGATCCCGCCTCTTTCCTAAAGCAGGCGCTGACACCTGCAAGCCTTATGGGCAAATCATCGGGCTCAAAGACCTCTCCCATATGCATGGCAGCCAGAGGGTGCTCAGAAGTTGCAATCAAGTACAAGTCCTCCTCCTCGACCTTGTACATGACATCTTCAAAATCACCGATGTCTACAACTCCTTCATAGGGGGCTCTTCTCATCATGAAGGGGGGATAGATGGGTGTATAGCCCTTCTTTAACAACATATCCAGAGCCATCCGCTGCATGGCAAGGTCGAGCATGACCAACTCGTTCTTTAGGTAGTAGAACCTGGAGCCCGCGATTCTTGCCGCTCGTGGGATGTCAGCAATGCCTAGGAAATCCAGAATGTCAACATGACTTTGAATCTCAAACTCGAACTCAGGTTTGCCGCCCCATTCTCTGACAACTTCGTTGTCTTCGTCACTCTCACCATAGGGCACACTCTCGTGGAGTATGTTAGGGATGCTCATCTGAATCAGTCTGATTTCCTCATCAAGCCTTCCTGACTCTTCTTCAGCCTCGTTGATTTCCTGGTTCACTCGATTAGCTTCTTTCGTCAGGGCTCTGTCGTCTTCTCCGGTCTTCTTCAGCTTGCCAATCTCTCTCGATATCCTGTTTCTTTGCGTTCTAAGTTCCTGAATCTGCCGCTTCAGGCCCCGAACCTTCGAGTCCAGTGATAGGAGCCTTTCAAACGCCTCCAACTTGGCGTCATCTCTTCGCTTGCGAAGATTCTCTCGTACCAGCTCCACGTTCTCTCGAATGAACTTGATATGCAACACTGGAGTCTCACCTGTTCGGTCAGTTGATATTCACTGGAATCCCTCTGGTCGCTTTTTAGACTCTTCGCTGCAAAAGACACAGCTAGAGTTCAGCTGATGGACAAAGATGATTGAGCGTACAATCTGGACACCTCGGACGACGTGCAATGCAGGTGCGTCGTCCGTGCGTTCCGATCAGGCGTGCGTAGTCATACCACTGCTCTTGGGGAAGCAGATCCATCAAGTCCCTTTCGGCCTTGTTGCGATTCTTCATCTCTTTCGTAAGTCCTAGCTTCTGGGTCACTCGTATGACATGAGTGTCCACAACTACGCCCTCATTGATTCCAAACACAACTGATAGGACAACGTTCGCAGTCTTTCTATTGACTCCACTCAATTCCACTAGTTCATCGAGGGTCCTTGGTACTTCACCAGAGAATCGTTCGACGAGCTTTGCTGCAGTGTCACGAATATAGACCGCCTTCCGATTGTAGGTCCCACAAGGACGGATTGTTTCTATCAGGACATTGATGTCCGCCTTCATCATGGATTCGGGATCGGGGAACATCTTGAAGAGCTTGGGAGTAATGGTGTTGACACAGGCATCGGTTGTATGCGCTGAAAGAATGGTTGCGATAAGCATCTCAAACGCATTCCTGTAATTGAGGTAGGTTGCCGGTGCATCAGGGTAGGCTCTCTCTAGTATTTGGATTACCTGTTTGATTCTGTCTCTCTCGGCCATCACCAATTCTCCTCATACTTCGGTGGTGCAACTAGCTAGCAATCTGATGTTGGGAATCGTCTTGCTCTGTGTATAAGAGTAGTCCTGTGAGAACGCGGTATCGATAGTCATCATGAGTAAGACTTGATCACAGTTTTCTCCTGGTTCTGAAATCTTCGATTTCACGCTTGAGCTGGTCAACCGTAGACTCTAACACGCCTATTCTCTCAGTTAGAGTTTCAGGTTCTTTCGACCTGAAACCGTATTTCGCTATTCCCCCAAGTATCAGCAGATTTACGATCATGATTATGATAAACATGTTTGCTGGTCCCATGAATTCGAAGATCAGTCCGCCAACGAAGTACCCTGGTGATGTCACGACGTAGACAACAGTCCAGAATATCCCCAACACCTTGGCTGTGTCTGTACTAGGCATACTCTTCTGAATCAGAGTCATCAGAACCAAAGCCCAGAGGCTATCGTTGATTGCCTTTATGACGATTGCCAAGAACGGTGTGGTGAATATGAGTTCGAGTCCACCTACTATCGAGTCGGCCGCGTCGACGATGGACACTGGCACCCAGTATTCAATATGCTGTGCCATGAAGAGAAGTCCCGCACAGATGGGCATAATGGAGTAGACCAGAAGTGTTGTCTTCTTCATCCCCTTCACATCTGAGAAACGGCCCACTTTGATAAGGAGTGGAAGTGATATGATTAAGGGAATCAACACCATTACTGCAATGCTGGGTATAGTGAATTCCAGCTCTTCGTTCGTGTAGATTAGAGCACCATACCTCCAGAGCGAGTCGCTGATTGCGTCTAGAACAACAATTGCCATCACTGCAGGCATGTAAGAGAGTATAAGTTTCACAGCTTGTCTATTCTCAGCTACAAAGTCACGCCACAGGGGCCTGTCTTTTGCTCTGCCTTTCTGGGGACTAGGGCTGAGGAGAACTGCCCTGGCTAGGGCACAGACCAACAGGAAAACTCCAGAAACGAGGTATATTAACCGCATACTCACCGGGAAATCGAAAATCGGCAGCATCAGTCCAAATGCTGCCAGAGTCAGGATTCCCCAAGACCTCCCCGTCTGAAAAAGAGAGAGTGCTAAACCACTGTGCTCCTTTGGAATGTTCTCCATGATGTAAGCTGTTGATCCCCCCTTTGCAAGGTCCATGGTTGCATAGATTACCAGCGCGCCGAAGATGAAGATGAAATCTGTAGTTACCCCCATTATCAGATGATACATTGCTAGCATTAGCATGGCCAATGCTGACAGCCTCTTTCTGTCCACGACATCTCCCACGTATCCTCCCACTAGTCGAGAGGCTGCACTCAGGGCCACTATAATGGTCACTACAGTGCCAATCAGAACATAGTCCCAGTCCAGAGCTCTTAGGTAGAGATTGAAGAACTCGTAGATTATTGCGAAACCGTTGTAGACCCACGCCGTAAGCAAATAGACGGTATAGTTTCGCCACGAGAATATTGTACTCAGAGATTCTCTGATGCCCTTGCTCTCCCGCGTTACTTCAGATTTCCCCGCAGGGCTTTCATTTGTTTCAGAATCTCTCGGGGGGCTTTCCTCCAAAGTGCTGCCGCCCCTATCATCAAAATCAGAAGTTGAATTCTCCCCCATATACAGGACCTCGCCATGTCAGTTCCTCGGCCTTGTTCCTGAATCCGACCTTTCTATTAACACTAGTCACTACTCTGAGGTCGGTGCAGGCCACCATTTTGGATTCTACACGGGAACTGAACACCATGAGGTCTTCCTCCATTGTGAAGGCTTTGGATCAAGCCTTTGTGCTGTCTAGTGCCTTTTTAGGTCATCAGACTCTTCGTTTCCATCTGGAACGCCTGGGAGGAACCTATGCCTCCACGAACGGGGCAGCTAGACACCTCGGCTCTGACCAAGCCTCACTCGAACAATAGCACTCGTACGTCGCCATTCTCTGTTGGCATAGCGACGATTCTGTGTGTGCCGATGTCCGCACTCAGCGTCAGACATTCAGGTGGGGTGTTTGACCCGATTAAGTTCCTGACTGCCAGTTCCAGGTTGACTGCGACGAGTCTGACGAGCTGCGGGTCCACGAATGGATCGACTTCTCGTCCTTCATCTGGATTTACTACATCTGCAAATGTTGTCGCAACTTTTTCGCTTATCATTCACGTTTTCCTCCATTTCTCGAGTACTTCGTTTTCTTCACCAGGGTTGAGGGTGTGCGTATGGTCCGTTTTTCTTCATCTTGTTTCTCTCCTCCGAATCTATCTCATCTCTCTCATGTTCGGTCTATCCATACCAATCGCGCTCAGCTAGGAAGTAGATCGACTGTGAAACTAGCCAGTCGTCCTACCCTAGTTCCCACTAACACAGTGGGAGCTGACTAGAACGGCACTGGATCTTTGCAGGGCGGCTGTATCACGGATGATATGCCGCTCACTACTCCAATTGACAACAACTCTAATGCAACACGACTCTCAGTCATGTTCTCGTAGAGCGTTCTCATCTCGTCTGAGCTAATCGTTTTCACCTCCGATTATGGTGTATGGTATGGATTGGACTATGTCCCAGGCGAATAGATTTACTAGATTAATAAAACCTGTCGGTTCTTGTCTTATCCTCATATGTATGTAGATATTCATTGCCGGCATCTCATGTCGTCTGGAGCAATGTCCTGGATGTCATCCAAGACTACCAGAGGGAAATCCGCATAATAAGAGGTCCAGTTTGGATATGGCTGCCCAGATTGACACTTGGGGCTTAACACTGAGCGCTTTCTGTGATTTGACAAGCCCTTTCGAATAGGCCTTATCGAAAAAGAGGCCAAGAGTTACATTATTAACTAAACAAACGGTCATGATGTATAGACGGGGAAAACTGCACGATGAAACCACTGGGAACCGGTGCGCTCAAGCTTCTCAGAAAG
>JAEORS010000126.1:0-6045 GCA_016840795.1 Candidatus Thorarchaeota archaeon
TTCTCCAAGAAGACTGGCTTTAGAAACCTCAATGTCCTTGAACACGATTCTTGCTGCACCCATGCCCCGACAGCCCATCAGTTCGTACTCTTCTTCGACCTTCACGCCTGAGTCACGATCAACCAAGAATGCACTCAGCGCTTTGTGTGGCGCTGCTTCAAAATGGGTCCTCGCGTAGATTAGGAAGTAGTCAGCCCCGACACCTCCGGCAACGAAACGTTTCTCACCGTTGATTATGAATGAATCCGCACTCTTTACTGCTGTAGTATTGGTCCCGAAGAAATCAGAACCACCTCTAGGCTCTGTAAGACCCTCGCCTCCAATCTTCTCGCCTTTGAGTGTTGGCAAGAGATATTCCTTCTTCTGTCTCTCATTTCCGAACTTCTCGATGCCCTCACCGATTATACTTGGCAAAGAGTAAGCACATCCCAGCGAGATTCCTAATACCCCCACTTCCTCAATGGCGAGCATCTCAGGAACCCACCCGAGGCCTCTCCCGCCGTACTTCTTTGGAAACCGCAGACCAAGAAGATTCGCTTCTGCGGCGGCCTTGATGAATTCGTAAGGATACTCTTTCTCCTTTGAGTCCATAGCGATAATGAGAGAGGGGTCAACCTTGTCCCTCACGAAGACACGCACTTCATCACGGAGTTTCTTCTCATCTTCATTCAGCAGAACGTCAAACAACTTCCTCGCCTCGCATTCTTACATCTACTCACCGAGTAATAAAGAGTCTAGGGTGCCCTCAGATCCGCCGCCTCCTTTGATGTGAATGGCATCAACCGGACAGACAAGCTCGCAGACCAAGCAGAGTATACAGTCTATCTCCCGAGCGGGATCAACGATTTCATTCCATTCATCCGTGCTCCAACGTTCAAAGACGTTGGTGGGACATGCTTCAATGCACTTCATGCAGCCAATACAGGACTCTAGATGGACCCCGACGACGTCACCATGAATTGTCCCGTCCTTCTCTCTTGGCCCCCTCCAGACAGGATGACTCTCATGATAGGTCTGAATCGACCAAGTTATCCTGTAGTTCCTATCGATTGGCACGTGACACGAGCTGGCTTCGTGTCTTAAAGCATGTGCGTTGCCAACAGATTCTGGTAGCAACCGGGATTGCAGAGCTCTTCCCAAACTCCGGAGTATGGAAGTTTGCTCTGTTCAAGCTGTGTGATGACGGTTCCTGAACCGCCAAGATACCATGACTAGATAATCAGTCAACACCAGGCATGTAAGATGAAGACAAGTCATAGTCCCTACATAAAAGGAGGTCATCATGGTGAAGGGAATAACGAAATCAGAATTTAGCAGCGCCTATCCGCGACTAGGAATAGTAGCTCTCTTGCTCATCCTAGCATTCGCGGCAGAGCCCTGCGTTGCGGCGGAAGTATGGTCAGACAATTTCGATGATGGTATTCATGACGAATGGACATTCAGTAGCTGCTCAGCTGAGGATGGCACAGTGAGAGTAATGGCTGCGTCTGGATCAGCCTATCGTGAGAGTACTGTCGATGTAGGCACATGGAGTTTTGATTTAGAACACAAGGGCTTTGATGTGGGTGACATAGACTGGGGATGGCAGGGATTTGTACTTCCTACCGTCTTCTTCATGAGTACCCACCCAGAAGAAACCCCTTGGAACTACTACTGCGTCGTGGCCGCCCACGTTTCAACATCTATCGGCGATAGACCAGTCATTGAGTTGAGGAAGAACAGTCCATCAGGAGGCGGTGCCTTCTACACTTGGGTGAAACTTGCTGGCTATGACCTAGAGGTAGGGGACTTTGGATGGAAGCACTTTGACGTCGCCAGAACATCTAGCGGTCAGATCACCGTATGGGTCAACGGGACGCAGGTGATTCAAGTTGTAGACACAGATCTTCAGTCCTCAGAGTACTTTGTGTTCATGGCGGGCCCGAATCGAGGCCTGGACAATATCGCTGTGGACGACGTGTCTATCTCCACAGGTCTGCCTTTGGAGCTGCTCGCTCTCGGGATTGGCGTGCCTGTTATCATCGTCGGGACAGTGGTCTGGACCAGAAGAAGAGGCGCGTAATCTGATGGGCTTCGGCAATCAGTGAAGGTATAGTTCAAGATTGCCGATTCTCTCAACAGCGTACGCGCTGGTAATGAATACTGAGTCCTTACGACTTATATACAAAACCGCAGATAGGTTGCGGCACAACTTCGCGAAGAAAATTGCTTTTGCGGGTTGACACAGGAGGTTAACTTCGTGGAAAGAAACCAAACAATCGCGATAGTAGTCATCATCGTTATTGCAGTTGGTGGAATTGCAGGTTATATGCTGCTATTCCCACCAGTGCCAACGGAGGATGTCATGATCTTCGGAACGACAGACACTGTTGAGGCCAGTATCGATATGGCGCAATCGTATGACTACTTCGGGTGGGAGATCATCACGACTCTCAGCTCTGGTCTGGTAGAAATAACGCCAGGATCGGAGGGGACGTCTGATGATATTCGTGCAGCCCTCGCCACTAGTTGGACGAGGAGTACTGATGGAAAGACGTGGGATTTTGATCTGAGAGAAGGTGTAACATTCTTTGACGGTACACCCTTCAACGCAACTGTTGTGAAGTATTCGTTCGACAGGAACTGCAACCTTACAGGTACTGGTCTGCAGGAACCAGATGGTCCACAATTCAACATGGGCTATGCTGACATCATCCATGATGTTGAAGTCACTGGCGAATACGATGTTAGGTTCAACCTTAATATCGCATTTGCACCATTCCTGCAGCTCATGTCGTGTGCGGCTTCATATATGGTTCATCCCGCCTATGCACCACTTAGTGACGGCGATCCCGCCACTATCGACTACGTGCAGTACAATGCAACCCTCGGTCCTAGAGGAAGCCATCCCAATGGACTTGGCCCCTATGTGCTCGCCGAGTGGGAACGTGTGGGTGGCGAGGACGAGCTAATGCGACTAGAAGCAAACGAGGCTTACTGGAACTATCCGAACGTTCCGTTGACAGACGTCATAATCATCCAATTCTACGCGGATGAGGCTGGTCTGGCAGCGGCAATGACGGCGGGAGACATCGATGTTGCATATCGACACCTCACGCCGGATCAGGTGGATACCTTCCGGGACAATGCAGCCTACACCGTTTGGGAGGGTCCTGGAGCTGCAATACAGTACATGCTGTTCCAACAGGACATCTATCCATACAACGAGACTCCGATTCGCCAAGCAATTGCAGCGGCTTTGAACAGAACCAACCTTGCAGAAACAGTGTTCCTAGGAACTGTAGACCCGTTGTATAGTATCGTCCCGGCAGGAATGGCGTTCCACAAGCCTAGTTTCGAGATCTACGGTGAAGCGAACTACACATTCACTAACGATACGTTGGCCACGTATGGCTATAATGCCGCGAATAAGCTCCAGGTGAACTTGTACTATGAGTCATCTGCACACTATCCATCCAGTGGAGATCAAGCTGCAGTGTATAAGAGTGACCTAGAGGCTAGCGGTACCATTGCAGTCACGCTCCACAACTATGACTGGCCGACCTACAGAGAGCAGAGGAATGCAGGTACCATGGATGTGTTCATCTACGGATGGTATCCCGACTATATTGATCCAGACAACTACGCATTCCTGCCATTCGCTTCTTGGCTCAATCTGGGATACAACGAAACCTACCCGCAGGGAGGCATTGACCAATACGACCTATGGGTAGCAGGACGTAGCGCTGAGAACGATGCTGCCAGGCAGGCTGCCTACTATGCATTGCAGGATCTCCAAGCACAGGAAGTCTCATGCATTCCACTCTGGCAGGGAACTACGAATGCCGTTTCTAGCAGTGATGTAACCGGTATAATCCTAGACATCACTTTGAACTGGCGTCACTGGCTATTGGACTTCGCATAAGCTGCACCACAAGGTTACATAGTCTAAGATGGTGCTACTTTTCCGAGTAGCACCTTCCTGCTTTTTTTGGAGTCTGAATCTGCCATACTCATTATAGCTTTTGGTCTTCGCTGAGTCCGTATAGCTTAAGAATATGTTTCTCTCGTTTTAGATAAGACTTTCAAGAACAAGGGGTCATCGAGATGTCACTGAGATCGTATATCGTAAGCCGGGTTCTCCTTACAATACCCATGATTATGCTTCTTCTCACATTGGTATTTGTGATTCTGAGGGTTGTTCCAGGTGACCCTGCTCTATTACATTTTGAAAAGAGTGTAGACCCCGAGGTTCTGGCACAGTTCAGAGCTACACTAGGACTCGATAAGCCTCTTCTTGATCAGTATTTTGATTACCTAGGAGGGATTTTCCGAGGGGACTTTGGCCTTTCAATGCAAGACTTTGCACCAATCACCGAACACCTCGTCGGAAGATTTCCTGCAACACTTGAGCTGGCAATATACTCCATGCTCTTTGCAGTGGGTCTTGGTATCTTCCTAGGAGTGAAGTCCTCAAAGAAGTATGACTCAAACACTGATCAGGGCATTCGGCTTTTCGGAATTGTCACTTATGCAATTCCAGTGTTCTTCCTAGGAATGATTTTCCAGTTCGTCTTTTCCATCTGGCTCGATCTGCTTCCGACAGGTCAGAGGTTTGATCCACGTCTCTGGAGCGACTATGGACCAGCTCGCATAACAGGGCTCTACACAATCGACACTCTTCTCACTGGTAATATCGTTGGATTTGTCACATCTGTTAGATATCTGATTCTGCCTGTCCTTTCACTCGGTTTGATCTTGTGTGGTGTCTTCATCAGATTGACCAGAACCAATATGCTGGAAACACTTACACAGGATTTTGTGGTGGCGGCTGAGGCGAGAGGTCTTTCGGACAGAGTGGTCACATATAGCTATGCGCTCAAGAATGCGTTCCTTCCAATTCTGACTATGATTGGGTTGCAGTTCGCGATTCTTCTGGCTGGAGCAATTCTGACTGAGACCACCTTCAACTGGCCCGGCTTGGGAACATATCTAGTGGGACGAATTGACCATCGAGACTACACAGCTATACAGGGCACCGTTGTGTTCTTTGGAATCTTGGTCACTTTGGTGAGTCTATTCGTTGACATACTCTACGCCTACTTCGACCCGCGTATAAGGTTATGAGGTGGAACAAGAATGGAGAATACAAAGCTCGTCAGTGGTGTGTTCTATCAGCTCTCACCGAAGAGAGAAACGTTTCAAGGGCGGTCACTAGGATGGTGGATTGCATTCATCATTATAGTAGGGGGAGCGCTGGTTATGCTTGGAGGATTGTTCATTCTGGCGGCACTATCCATCTCCGAGCTTGGCATTCAGGTTGTTCTGAGCACTTTCGTCATCACGATCATCATGACCATCTTCTTGGCAGTGCGAAACGCCATGATTCAAATGAAACGCTTGACAGTGAGAAGAGGATATGCACTCTTCGTGCTGATGTGTGTCATCATAGCATTGGTTGTTTTTCCACTCAGCACGTTCTTCCTGCCTGATGATGCCCTCACCCTCTGGATGGCCACAGTTGGTGGAGGACTGACACTCTCAACAGTCGTACTGATGATTCGAGACGCCTATCCTGAGTTACGAGAACGAGGAACTCCAGGTATTATAACAACAGGAGGGCTCATAATTGTCTTTTCCATGGTATACATGACATTCGTTGCACCCTTCATCACTCCATACCTTCCCTTCACGCTCAATGTCGGTCCACTTCTCGATCCACCCTCTACAGCATTCCCGCTTGGCACAACTAACCTTGGTCAAGACATGTTGAGCAGAACAATTGCAGGGGGGGCAACGATGCTTCAAGTAGCTGCCATATCAGTTGCAGTCTGTTTCACCATTGGAGTGCCCGCAGGTCTATTGGCCTCATACAGAGGAGGACTTACTGACCGCACAGTTTCACTTGTGATGGACAGCATCTTCGCATTCCCAGGGCTTGTGCTTGCCATAGCGATAGCGGCGATGCTAGGTCCGGGAGCAGTGAACATGGCAATCTCAATCGCTGTAGTCTATGTTCCCTCATATTTCAGAGTGGTAAGAAGCCAAGTGCTGACGATTAAGGAG
>JAEORS010000127.1:0-6043 GCA_016840795.1 Candidatus Thorarchaeota archaeon
CCTTGGCGACTACCTGATGGGATTTGACGAAGTCTCCACCCAATGCTACAATCCAATCTACATTCTCAATACAGTCAAGAGTCTGAATCCTGTCAAAGTCTTGGTTCCTGGCCATTTCCTTGTGAATGAGTGCTGGGAAATCGGAACCCTGAAAGTCAATATTACCGCTCTTCGCTCCAATTCTAGCGAGCTTGGCAAACAAGTAGGCCGCTTCCGTAGACATCTGAGGACTTCCCAGGAATCCCACCCTTCCGGGGTCTACCTTCTTCAGAATGCCTGCTACCTCATCTAACGCATCGTTCCATGATACGGGTATGTTCTCGCTATCTCTTCTCAATTGCGGCGTCTTGATTCTATCTGGCGCATTCACCAAAGAAGGAATACAGAATCGCCCAAGAACGCACATATGATGGTAGTTAGGAGGGCTGTCAGGTTTCCCAGGTCCGGAACCCATTACTCTCCCCCACTTGACTTCCAACTCTGTCTGGCAACCCATTCCGCAGAGTACACATGTGGTTTCTTCCATGGAATCAGGCGCACCAATCCACTTTGTCATCCGTGCCGTCAGTGCTCCCGTCGGGCACACATCAACACACGCGCCGCAGAACCAGCAGCCACTTTCCAGGTGCGAAACACCGAATGCGGTATCTACTCTCGTTTCATGACCTCGTTTCACAAAGGTTATGGCCGAAGTGCCTCTCACCTCCTCGCATATGCGGATGCACCGAGCACACAGGATGCAGAGATTATAGTCGCGGTCGAAGAATGGGTCCTCGCGTTCCACTGTCACTTCTTTGTGTACTGGCTCATAATCAAGACTCTCTATTCCCAGAAACTCGACTACATCTCTCAAGTCACAAGTATACCGATTCGCACATGTAGTGCATCCAGTGATGGTTCCTGCCTTGTATGGTTGCGGTCGGTACTTGCTGCAGCGTTCACGCTCTTCACAGACCATACATGCACTGGGATGCTCCATTAGAAGTAGCTGCAAGATGTTACGCTTCAACTTCAGAAGTTCTTCAGTCGAAGTCCTCACAACCATACCATCCTTTGCCGCAGTGGCACATGAAGGAGGATATCCTCTCATCCCTTCTACTTCTACAATACACATCCTACATCCGCCATGAGGCTCCAGTTCCTCATGGTCACAAAGGGTGGGGATATAGATTCCACCTTTCCGTGCCACATCGAGGATCGTTTCATCCGCGGTGTCGAACTCTATCTTCTTATCATCAATGAGAATAGCAGGCATCAGTCAACACCTCCGACTAGTTCGACGTGAGCTGGGACTTTCATCACCGCTTCCACTTTCGGTGGACACACTTCGTAACAGGCACCACACTTTATGCATAGTTCCTGTTCTATGTGATGCACTACTTCCTTCTGACCCTTCGCAGCCCCCGTTGGGCATATCCTACTACAGGCACCACAAGCAATGCATTTGTCAGGGTCGATTACGAATTTGACAAGGTCTCTGCAGACCATCGCAGGGCAATACTTCTCTTTGATATGAGCTTCGTATTCGTTTCTGAAGTATTCGATAGTCGTTAGCACGGGGTTCGGAGCGTTCTGACCGAGTCCACAGAGAGAACCATCAACAACAGTCTCACAAAGCTCCAGGAGCCTATCGATGTCCCCCTCCTCCCCCTTCCCAGCTCTTATTTTGTCAAGGATTCGGAGCATCTGGAGCGTTCCCATTCTACAGGGTGTACATTTTCCACATGATTCCTGCTGGGTGAAAGACAAGAAATAGCGCGCAACGTCGACCATGCATGTAGTTTCATCCATCACTATCATGCCGCCAGAGCCCATGATGGCGCCGGCCTCCTTCAGAGAATCGAAATCAACAGGTAGGTCGAGCTTCTCAGCCGGAAGACACCCCCCTGCAGGGCCCCCCGTCTGGACGGCCTTGAAGGTGCGATTCTCCTTGATTCCGCCTCCTACATCGAATATGATGTTCCGTATTGTGGCGCCCATAGGTACCTCTACAAGACCGGTGTTTCGCACCTTTCCCGTCAACGAGAATATCGCCGTACCAGGGCTACCCTCAGTTCCTATGGACTTGAACCAAACTGAACCCTCTCTGATGATTATGGCAGAATTGGCAAGCGACTTGACATTGTTTATGACTGTAGGTTTTCCCCAAAGTCCTGATTCAGTTGGGAAAGGAGGACGAGGTCTTGGCATCCCGCGCCGCCCTTCAATAGAGGCCATGAGTGCTGTTTCCTCGCCACAGACAAAAGCCCCTGCTCCCTCCATCAAGTGAATGTCTAGATTGTAGTCCGTACCTAGCAAGCGTTTCCCAAGGAGACCCCGCTTGTAGGAGTCCTGCAGTGCCTTCTTCAAGGCAGCTACTGATGAGGGATACTCATGACGTACGTAGACGTAGGCCTCATCTGCTCCTATGGCATATGCACAGATTGACAGGCCCTCCAAGACTGAGTGGGGATCAGCTGTGAGTATTGAACCATCCATGAAGGCCCCAGGGTCTCCTTCATCTGCGTTGCAGATTGCGTATTTCTTGTTACCGGGCGCGTTCCTTGCCAGTCTCCATTTGAGGCCAGTTGGGAAGCCAGCCCCTCCTCTACCTCTTAGGCCGGAGTTCTGAATCTCTTCAATGACCTGTTCTGGAGTCATGTCCTTGAGGGCTCGTCTAAGTCCTTCGTAGCCACCTGCCGAGATATAGTCCTCGATATTGCCCGGATCAATGTGACCAGAGTTTCTAAGCACTACTCGCTGTTGTTCGGAGTAGAACGGGATATCCTTGTAATGTGGAATCCTATCTCCCTCGGGGGTCTGGTAGAACAGTTTCTCGACTGGCTCGTTCCTTATGAAGTGTGATTCCACAATCTCCTCGATGTCGGATTCTTGAACCTGACAGTAGAATAGGCCTTCTGGTTCGATGGCTAACACCGGCCCCTCTTGGCAAAGGCCATGACAACCGATTCTTTTCACCTTTACTCTCTTGCCCAAGCCTTTCTTCTCTATCTGCATGGTCAACTGATTATAGAGGAGATTCGACTTGGCCGACTCACATCCTGTCCCTAGGCACACCAGCACCTCGATTGTGTCCAGCTCGTCCACCTCGCTCACTCCCTCTTCTTGGACTTCTTGTCTTGGCGCTCAAGACTGTCAAGAAGCCGTTTGAGCGATCTCTGTGTCATTCTGCCGTGGACCTCATCATCGATTACGACTGCTGGAGAAAGAGCGCAGGCTCCAACACATGCAACTCTTTCCAGACTGTACCGTTCGTCTTCGGTTGTTTCACCCGGTTCGATTCCAAGCTTCTCCTTTATGGTGTCAAGGAGTCTCTCTCCTCCGCCAACATGGCATGCTGTCCCAAGACAGACCCTAATTTCATGTCTTCCTGGGGGATTTAGCCTGAAGTGGTTGTAGAATGTGGCTACCCCGAATATCTCTTGGCTACTGACCTTGAGCTGCTGTGAGAGCCAACCAACTGCCTCACTAGGAATGTAGCCAAATCGCTCCTGTATCTCTTGAAGCATAGGGATTAGCTGATGTTGGAGTTCCGCGGCGGTAGGTTGTGACATGGCTTCGGCGTCCTCTATATCGGTCATAAAAGGATTTGGAAAGAGTAGAGGGATTAGACGCGCAAGGCCTTTCAAGCACCCTTTTCAATGCAGCAAAACAGGCACGACTCATCAATCTCAAGTAGATGGGCTTCAAGACCCAGCGCCGAGGCTATCTCTTCGAAGTCCACTTCTCTGAATGTAGTGGCAGTGAACCCATCCTTGCAGACGATTTGTCCTCTTTCGGTCTTCTCCCAGTCTATCTCACCGAGTAGACCTTCCTCTGACTGAATTGAGAACCACTCTAGTCTCTCCTCCCAAATCTTGTCGGAATAACTTGAAAACACACAGAAGCCATTGGGGCGAGTGACGCGAAGGCTCTCTCGGACAAGTTCGATGGGGTCTACATGGAAGGCTGAGATACCGTTTTGGATGCAGACCACGACATCAAAGACATCATCGTTGAAGCCAAGACTTAGTGCATTCATGTGAAACAGCTGGACCTTACCACTACTACCCACGTACTCACGTGCGTATCCAAGGCTTCCACCTGAAACGTCAATTCCCACGACGTCGCCGGCTTTACTACAGAGTTCGGTTAAGACTCGTCCATAGCCGCAACCCAGCTCAAGAACCAAATCAAATGGGCCCACGAAATCAGCTACGAAATCGAGCTCAGCCCGGAGATGCCTGAGGATTCGTGGTGGTGCTATCCTGTAGCATCTCTCAAGCCTTCGACCAGAAAGTCTATCTGAGTAATACTCAACCATGAGCGGAGCCTCATATCCGTTCTCTTCTAAGCTGCAATCCTAATCGAGGAATCAATCTTCCTGTGATGGAAGCTTGCTGCAAAAATGTACTGAAAGAATTCATTAGTCCGATGAAGCCTCCATTATCATGCGGGTGTGCCACATGCAGAAGTCCCCTTTGACAACCGAGGAAATGCGCGTTATCGAACTTAACGCGAATCTCTTGGGAATAACACATAGCATGCTCATGCAAAACGCAGGAAGAGAGGTTGCCAGAGTTGTGGCCCAAAATGAAAGAGTTGATGGGAAGAGGATTGCGATTCTCTGTGGCCTCGGAGGAAACGGTGGGGATGGTTTTGTTGCAGCGAGGTATCTACAAGAAGATGGCGCTGCAGTCGAGGTGTATCTTCTTGGTTCTGAGAATGATATCACGAACAGGGACGCATCTCTGAACTGGGATATTCTCAAGAATCTCCATGAGATCAAGAAGCAGGTCTTGAAAACAGAGTCATCAGTGAAGGCTTGCAAGGCCATACTCGAGGCGGACATTCTGATAGATGCCATGATGGGTTTCGGCCTGAAGAGCCGTCTGAGAGAACCTATGCTGAGCGCTGTGAAGGCCTTCAACAGGTCGGATGCCAAGAAGTATTCTGTCGATGTGCCAACGGGTTTGGACTCAGACACGGGCGCCGTACTTGGGACTGCAGTTGCAACTGATGTAACAATAGCCCTTCACGCTCCAAAGAAGGGTCTGATGTCTGCAAGAGAGCAAATAGGCAAACTCGTGGTCGTTTCAATAGGCATTCCTGCAGAGGCCATTCGACTCTGTGGTCCAGGAGACCTGTCGCTTTACACAGAAGCGCGAAAGGCCACAGCGCACAAAGGGGACTTCGGTAGAATCCTCGTCGTGGGCGGTAGCAATGTCTATTCTGGGGCCCCCGCGCTGGCGGGAATGGCCGCTCTGAGGACAGGTGCTGACTTGGTTAGCGTCTTGGTCCCAGAATCAGTAGTCAACGCTGTCAGATCGTATAGTCCAAACCTTATGGTCAGCAGTCTCGGAACTGAAATCCTTCTACAAGAGAATGTCGAAACGATTCTGGGAGAATCAAAGAATCAGGATGTCATTGCCCTGGGGCCTGGTCTTGGACTGGATTCGGAAACCGTTTCAGCTGTAAGGACTGTATCAGGGAAACTGGGAAGTTCTGGCAAACGCATGGTGATTGATGCAGACGGGCTGAAGGCTCTTGCAGGTTCGGAGATTCGATTTACATCAGAGAATGTAGTCTTGACTCCTCACTGGGGAGAGCTAGCAATTCTCCTTGAAGAGAAGTTGAACGACATTCCTGAACTTCAAGATAGAGTCGAGGCTTCTCTACGAGCGTCCGCCCAATATGATTCTGTCATACTCCTGAAGGGTCCTGTGGACGTTGTAGCTAGACCTGACGGGTTCTTTAAACTGAATCGAACTGGGGTCCCTGCCATGACAGTCGGTGGAACGGGAGATGTCCTGACTGGAATTGTGGCTACATTGCTCGCACGGGGGAAGGGTGCTTTCTTCGCCGCAACGTCAGGAGCATACGTATGTGGACGTGCCGGAGAATTGGCATTCAATGATCTTGGTGATCACATTACACCGACTGACTGCATCGGCAAGATCCCAGAAGCCATGCGGAAGTAGGGTCACTAGATGATGGGCATGGCGTCAAGCAGTGAGCGTGCCAATATCTTGTTGGTCCTATCTACTGGCACCCACACAATTCC
>JAEORS010000014.1:0-21336 GCA_016840795.1 Candidatus Thorarchaeota archaeon
AGCGGGAAGGGCGAATCCTCCGCTCAAACCTCCGGCCGCGGGAGTAACTGGACTCAGGTTCTCATTGGCTACGACCAAGATCTTGGAAACCTCATCAGCGTTCGAGGGCCTCACAACTACCTCGGGCAGAACCGCTTCAAGACCCATGATCCCTCTAGCCATGTAACTGTGAAGAAGTGGTACACTCGTTGTGACGTATTTCTCGCCACAAATAGCATTGAGCTTCGTCACCACTTCATCCGTGACTTTGTTGTAACTCACTCGATTGTCCTCCGATTCCAGTCACTAGTACTGGATTGTGACTTGTCGAAAGTGATACCTCGCTGGAAGTATCCCTCATAAATAGGCATCGAATCGCCAATGTTTCAAAATGCTAGATTTCTAGACCTACCCATGGTAATCTGAAGAAACCCGTTTTTCGTAGCCTCAGATGAACCTGTAGTGAAGGAAAGAGTTGCGCGAATATTCCTGGCTTCTACTCTTCTTCATCCCCCAATTCTTCCTCAGGTGGTAGAAGTTCCTCGAGTTGAGCCTTGGTGAGTTTCTTGAGTTCCTCCATTCCCATTAGGTCCTTCATTTCCTCAGGTAGCAGTTCAATGATCTCATCCTTGGTTAGGCGAGCACTTGGTCTGACCTCAGCGTCTTCGGCTTCAATCTCTGGTTCCGTCAAATCTTCATCTAACGGCTCAGCCTCATCAAACGATGGAGCTATCTCAGTGTCCTCATCAGCTATCTCTGATAGTACCTTGCTCTCTGCGCTTCTTGCTCGCATCGCAGTTGTTGCCCTTGATACCCCCCTTGCCATCTTTGAGGTGGCATACGGAATGACCAACAAGAACATAACCGGCAAGAGCACAAGAACACCAAGAGAGTAGCTCCTAAGGAAGTCCATTGTGAGAACTGTGGTTCCAGCCAGAACAACCAGGAACATGAAGAACTTCACTCGGATGGATGATCCCATCTTCTCAACTAGGTCTACGCATTCCTGTTCTACAACAATGGGCGGAGTCCCCAATACCGCCATCTCATTCAGCCTTGTGAGGCCGCTACGAATCTCCCTGTAGAGATTCACGACCACTATGACAATTGAGGAAACATAAGCTGCAAATATCGTGAGTATTATGGTCGGGACATGGAGCTCACCCAATGCAATTGCCTCGTCAATCACATAGTACTTCAACCACTCGATGTGCTGACCCCAGTCGAATATCTGTGCGATGACAATGGGCACGAATACCAGATGCCAGAGACCGAGCACCATCCTCCTTCTGTTGACCTGCTGAGTGTGCAGGATTGACGAAGATGCATCTCGATATAGCCAGACCCCATACAATACGAGGGAGATGCCCAAAAGCAGGACGCTCTCAAGCACTGCAAGAGCATAGTTGCCTCCTCCTGCTGATATGTATGAATGAAGGATGGTCAAACCTGCCAAACCTACGACAACACCGTAAACGTAGTCAAGTCGCCGAATACCTTGTAGCAGCTGTTCTTGCGACCCTCGTGTGAATGATAGACCTGATGAGATTCTGAAGTAGACTACCATTGCTATGAAGCTGAACACAAACATGATCAAGAAGGCCATACCAAACGACTCAACAGTTAGAGCAATCTCAGGAACAGCCACGGCTACGTCGACAAGTGCAAGAGTACCTCCTTCGAATGGAGCAATCATGACACCCTCAGCTTCAACGTAGACAGTCATTGGTCCATAGCCCTCACTTGCTACGACGTAGCTCACAATGTATTTCCCGTTCTGCTCTGTTTCTACAGCATCTTGAGTACGTCCCTGAAATGTTATGGTAAGGTTGAGGTCTGACACGGGATTGCCATACTGGTCTGTGACTTCAATCGTTATGTTGAGCAAGTCTCCCTGTTGAGGTTTCTCAGGCAAGTAATTCACTTGGAACTCAAGTTCTGCCAGGACTTCTACATTTCCTCTCAGTGTCGCTTCTTCGGCCAGGTAGTCATGGCTGACCGTCAGAGTATAGTTGTAGTTTCCAGCCCGCCAACCAGCAGTGGATACAACCCTTGTGTATGTCCCGTTATGTTCATCATATAGGACGAAGAATGAATCACGGATGAGGACAGAAACTGAACCGTTCTCCATAACATTGTAAAGCATGTCCTGTAAGTCTACTCTGAACAGTATCGAGTCTGTTCCCTGTACGTATGTTGTGTCTTCTAACGGTGACAGAACCGTGGCATTTGTTTCACTCTTGACCTGTACGACAGTTGTCACCCATTTCGTGGGAATGCGCGGACCAGAGACTGTCACATTCAGAGTATACGAGCCCGGCAGCAGCTGAGGGACAAGAGTCCAAGATTGTATGTATTTCGTAGCTGCTCCTGAAATGTTGTATTGGCCGCCCAGATCCATATAGTAGTCAAATTCATTCACCGGATGGAAGCCCAGGTCGGTAACTGTGATCTGAAATGTCGCATTCTCAAAGTTCAGTACTGTCGACGGGATGGCCACGTCAATGATTGTATCTCCTGTCAGTGATATACTCCTAGCCAGCTGCTGAGTATCCATGAATGCTTGAGAAACAATGATTTGCGCGAGATATTGGCCAATCGGTAAGTCAGTGGCATCAAACGTACCATTATAGATACCATCCGATACTTCAACTAGGTAATATATTCCGCCACCAACCCTGAGCTCGACAGTAGCACCTGTGATATTGTTGAAGAGCTCGTCCTGTACAAGTACACTGAACTCAATGCTTTCATCCTGCGTGAACGTAGCACCTTCCGCTGGCGCCAGAATACTGGCAGCCACCACCCCTTGCACACCGATACTGAAGTTGTATGTAGTGTACAAAAGGTATGTTCCATTCAGTGTCATATTCAACCAGTAATTGCCCGCGATGAAGTCGGGAAGCACTGTCCACGAGAACTTGTGTGATGTAGATGAGCCGCTCCTGTTATAGACTCCTGCGAAGTCCAGAGTATAGTCAAAGTTAGGTAGAGGTACGCCATATTGGTCTGTGATTGTGAAGTTGAAAGTGACGTTGTACTTGTTCTGCACGGGGCTGGGAGTGATCGATAGATCCACTTCAGCATAGCCCTCTACAAACAGCATGACTGATGTTGATTCTGCAGTTAGGTAATCATGTGATATCCCGATAGTGACGTTGTATTGACCTAAGGGGAGCCCGGCTGTGGGAATATCCCTGCTGTAGACACCAGCGACACCTTCTGTCAACGTATATGTGCTTCCTCGAAGCGTAGCAGTCACTTGGGCTCCTGAGATGGTGTAACCTGCCAAGTCTTCGACAACTACAGTGAAGTTGATTTGATTGCCTTGCAGGTATGTTGAATGATCCAATGGCGAAGGCACGGTCGAAAAAGTGCTACCAATGACATCGACCCAGACTACAAACTCGCTTCGGATGAGGAATGGCCCATCTATTGTGATATTGAGTGGATACATTCCTGGATAGACATCAGGGCGGAAATCCCAAGACACCTCATAGAAGTATGATGTTTCAGACTTCGTGAATGTTCCGGCGAAGACAAAGCTGTAGTTGTATTCATACAGCGGGTTCCCGTAGATGTCGACAACGGTGAAATCGAAAGTAGAGTTCTGATGGTTGAATACCAGATTAGGTACGAATACATCCACTACGGCCTGTCCGTTGACAACCAAGTAGTGATAGATGTCGTCTTGGAATAGATAATCGTGCTCGACAAGTATCAGGATGGTGTGATTGTAAGGCGTGTGCCAATCCGTGTCCAAGTCCGCCCAGTATGTGCCGTCACCGTTTGGCATGAATAGGACGTTCGTAGGACTGAGCAGAGTCACTGTTGCATCAATGACAGGAGTCCCGGACCAATCATTCACGGTGACAGTGAGTGTAGTCCACTCCCCTTGGTTGATCACCCATCCCATAGTGGACTCAACAAGGGTGTTGGGCAGTGAGTACACAAACAAATCATGAACATCAGCTCTGGGTTCTCCAAAGTCCGCCCCAACGTACACAATGAAGCTGTGTTGACCGATGCTGAGTGAAGCATTCAGTTGGACCCTGAATTCTGCTCCTTCTATGTGCGTGGCCGTGTAGTTGACACCACCGAGCTCCACTTCTGCCCACGCTCCTACTGGTCTGACTCCATAAGAATCATAGACAAAGACAGAAACTGTGAAGTTCTCCCCACCCACAACTGAGGATTCGTAGCCAATTGCTGGTGCCAGAGTTCCTGTAACTACCATATAGTACTGACCAAACTGAGTACCTTCGACATAGGGGTGCTGAATGATTACTTCAGCCGTGTAGTTACCAACTGGCATTGCGGCGACACTGTCTAGTAGGTACCTCCCAGGCTCTACTTCCACCAGGGCGAATTCTGTAACACCGAAATCCACCCACACATTTGCACTGTCAATCGGGTTTCCATAGACATCAGTGATGTTGAGCCAAGTCGTGAAGAACTGGTCCTGTAGTGTCTGAGACGGTGAGTTTCGGTAGACTGTCAGCGAGTTAGCCAACACCGAAACCGATTTTGAATGACTGGCTCCACCTGTTGCATATCCGTGGCCAGCTGTTGCAAAGACAGAGTAGCTACCGGGTGGAAGAGTGATGTTCGAAACTGAGGTGTAGTAGACTCCCCCAACATATGACACAGGATAATCCGTGCCATCAAGGGTGACGTTGACGTCCGCGTCTGTGACTTTCGCACCTAGACTGTCTGTCACAGTGATGTTGATGTCAAGGTTACCACCTTGCATAACTGAGGACTCGGTGAATAGTGTGATGCTGAGTGGCGATTCAACCCTTATGGCATTCTCAAACTCATGCGATACACCCTCATAGTATCCGTGGTCTACGGACAGTGATAGATTCACAAGTCCCATGGGCCAGTTAGGCGCGACCGTAGTTGTGTGCAATTCGGCAATGTCATCATATACCATTCCCATCGTCTGCTCAGATGTTCCGCCGCCGAAACGATATGAAGCAACGAGCGATACCGACGCATCGCTTACTGGGTCACCATACACATTCAGGACGGTGGCATTCGCCCAAAGGCTGCTGCCCTGTAGTGTCACGTTCGACTCCAGTTCGAAGGTCACATCCAGCTTGTACAAAAGGTCAATGTTTCTTATCGTAGCTAGTGTGTCTGGGGCTCGGAATATCGGAAAAGCAACGATATCCTCTCCGGGACCGACATCTACATTCCCTACAGGGACCATGTTGAACGCAATGCCCACTGTGGCACTATAGTCAACTGCTCCATCGAAACCGACCGCTGTGAGCTGGTCATCTGAGGTTGAAATGACAAACTCACTCTCGCCATCTCCCTCAAAGTCCAGCACAACACCGCTTCTTGGGACTGCCTCGCTCACGAAGACCGTCCAAGATTGAGAGATCGAGGAGGACAACTCATAAAGGGTCGCGTTTCCGCTGTCGTCAAGGCAGGCGATTTCATCTGTTCCGTCTGAATCCACGTCATAGGGGAGAGTGACTTTGATGTGGTAGCCTGTAAGAGTATAGCTTGGCCAGTCACCAATGTTTGCAGTTGAGCCATCAACAAGACAAAGGTAGTTGGTAGGTGTATCAATCAGCCAGCTTCGATACGTCACCAATAGTTGTTCGCTTGAGTGGCTTGAGTTCCGAAACGTCTGAATGCCTGACGGCTCATCGAAATCCGTTGACCCCGGGGACGTATAGTTGAGTGTCTTGATGCTGGTTTGATTATAAAGCTGGAAGAGCTCAATCTGACTATTGTCTTTCAGTATGGCGAGTTGCGGATTCGTACCATACATGTCAACTGCGACATAGTCAACAATCTCATACCATTCCTTCACAACAGAGTTGGACCAATTGCCAAAGTCGCCGTCTGTTCTTACGAGGAAGAAGCCTGTGCTGTTCGCGCCGACGTAGCTGAGTTCGTCTATACCATCACCATCGTCATCGACAATAACCGCATAGTGTGCCTTCTTCGCTGGATATAGGTCATAGGTTGCATTCTTCCATGATTGGAGCGTGTCACCGTTGAATGCCCAAATCCTAAGGTGCGTATAGTTTGTACCGATTAATATTGGATCCAATACAGCATCACCATCGAACATACCTGTGTAGACTTCGAACTCCTGTTCCGTAGTGACGTTCTCAAGAACGAATTCGCCTAGCTTTGTGAAATCAGGGCTGAAAGCCAATAGTGTCGCTGTTCGCGCGTTCCAATCAGTAACAACGTTGTAAATGCGTTTCTCACCAAGGGAGTCGTTGCCTAGCGCAAGTATATGGCGCTCAGCTTCGTCAAATGTGACATTATATTGCACACCGGACGCAAAGTGTCCTTCGACATTCAGAGTGTGTGGATTGGTGTAGTTCCCGTACGAGTAGGTGTTTAGATATGGGTCCATGATCTCAATATAGTAGTGATAGTCACCTGGCTGAAGATTAGTTTCAAGGAAGATATACTTCCCATTGGGCGCTTCTGTCATGTCATTCTCCTGATATCCTGGGACCGCAATGAGGTCTGCTGGGCGGATGTAGACCTTGGCTTCCCCGACGTACATCTCATCGGTCGCAGTGAGTTCCACTTTCAGGTACGGGTCATATATTGTCGGATGTATAGGATAGAGTGGATCAAGTATTACATCCGGAGGTTGAGTATCACTGATGAGGACACTAATCTGCCCATACAGCAGTACCGCGTCGTTTCGATTATCTCCGTTCATATCGTATGAGAGAATCTGCTCGAAGGATCCCGGGAGTCTTGGATCCTCATAGCCAGTTTCTCTGTTGCTGCCTCTGAACAGTGCAAACTGCCCTCTTGGGCCTTCTATTGAAACGTCACTATGAGAGTCAGCGTCAAAGAATCCCGTGGCAAAGGCTCGCGCAGACATAGCCATGCATTCCTCTTCCGATGATCCTATGAGCCTACCATCAACTCCGTCAAAGAACCACATGGTGAACCACTGACTTGGAACAACAACAAGATCCTCTTGGGAGTCCATGTTGAACATTCCAGTCTTGATATACGACTCTCCAAAGTATCTGGGATCCTTATACTCAAACCTGGGAGCCAGAGTGGAATCGAAGCCAATTAGCACAGTTTCTCCTGTCTGATAGTAGTACATAGTCACTGCAACACTGTCAAAGTCACCTTCGGTTTCGAAACTTGTGATATCAGATCCGTGCTGCTGCTGCAAGGACTCAACCTTGTCGATGGTAGTTCCATTTCCATATGCAGTCTCAACAACTGTTTTCTCCATGCCTGACCCCGGCCTGTCACGGTACATGACGGCAATCTCATCGCCTGCAATCGATGAGAAGTTACCTACACAGGCTTTTACAATCTCTCCGTCCATGAATGGAGTTTCAGGGTATACGCCTATGATGGCATCAGTGCTAAGGTCCTTTGTGATTAGACGAATGGAATCATACGCTCCTACGTCTGTCACTGCATCACCATTGAAATCACCGATAATGATTCCTAGAGGGTCTCCGAGGAGCATCTCATACTCGGTGGCAGAGCTTGTATCGAAATCAACGACTACTAGATTCATGGACCCGCTGAGCACCATGACCAAGAACTCAGTGAAACCATCTGCATCTATGTCAGCGCCGATTAGAGTTTGATGGAAGACGCTTCCCATGCCAATGTCAACCGAAGCATCTACTAGATTGATTGGATCTCTGAACCGGAGTGTCCCATTGAAAACCCATGCAACTCCTCGCCCGTGAGTTGTATTGCCGGCTGCAACTGAATGAACATAGTATGGTAGATTAACCCTAATCAGGTTCGAAGAAGGCTCGAAATGCTCATCTATCACGTTGTTCCGCGAGGTTGATGTCTGCTGCCCGACATTCGTGCAGCAAATCGGGAGGACCAAAATGATGACCAATAGAAGCGGCAATCCTATCCTTAGTAGTTCTCTTTGACCCTTGTTGCAGGCACGTGCAGTGGGTCTGCGACCGTTAGGAGTTTCAACCACGAGCATCTTCATCACATCGAGTTCCCTCGCGACATCTCAGGACCGTCTTTGCCAAACACTGACCGAGATGTGGAGCCTCAGGTGTTTCTAGATGAGTGTGAGTTAATTTTAGATTTTGTAGCATATAATATGACGAAAAACCAAGAACTCATAATCCTTTTTCGAAAGGCCAGTGAACGTTGAGCTAACGCATGATTAATCTACGTAGAATAAACCACCATCTGTATGTCTTGTGATACTTGTGGTACAATCGAGCGATATGGTAGGAGAATCTATGCAGGTCGCAGGCTTTGCCTTGATTGCTGGAAGGACAAGAAGGATACTAAGAAGGCGGAAGAACCCAAGGAATCTTCAAAACAAGAATAGTGATACCATAGAACCCAGCTTGTTCTTTGCCAGCAGTATTGTGGCAGATTAGGTACCTTACAGCCTCCTAGGTAACAATGAGTCTGTCAGGGAGGAAAGAACGCACCAGACTGACATGTCGGGAAAACACCTCTTCTCCCTCTCTCAGAGGATACTTGTACGGCCTCTCTCTCTTGGTTGTCGAGATCGTGATTCTGCCGGCCCAGATTCGACCAGGTTCCTTCATCTCAACTTTCTCTATCTCTGAGTATGGTATTGCCACATTCTTGGTGTCTGCCGCTAGTATGTTGTCAGGATGCATTGTCATGTAAGAGAGCCTCCTTTGCTCACCCTCTCTGCGCACCTTGATATCGATTCGGCGGGAGATGAATTCCATCAGACGCCCACCATCTGTTTCGCAACGTTTCTGTTCAGTTCTAGCAACGACTATTCTGTCAGAAGTGAAAAGCAAGCAGCCAAACCAACCAGTGTCAAAACTCACGTCAATAATCCATCTGGTCACCTCATTCATTGTGACTCACCTCCATCTGAATTTGATAGTTGGGTCTGTAGGTTTCAGGTCACAATAAGGAAAATATGATTTTGAGTTTTTAGCTTTTGACGAACTACAGTTGATTCAGGGCACCACTCTCTGCCGCCATCATGACCAAAAGAAACATCAATGATGAGATTCGCTGCAAAGTGAATCCGGACACTTTGAACAATATGAGATGCAGCGGCCTCCGTTAGTCAAAGATAAAAGGAACTGGTCGTTTGGCCGCTTCATGACACCACCTGCTAGTAACAAAGGGTGAATCACTTGACAGAGCCTGAAGTCGAAGACAAACGAATAGACATCGCCGAAGCTGCGAAGAAGGTTAACAATGGAGCAACTCTCGCTTGGGGGGGATTTGGATTCCAACGCGCCCCAATCGCTTTCTCACATGAATTGGTTCGTCAGGGAGTGAAGGACCTGACGATCACCACCTGCGGCTCAGAAGTCGATATCGAGATTATGGCTGGGTCGGGAGTGGCATCTCGTTTCGAGATAGCGTTTGCCGCGATTGAGGCCCTAGGTCTCTCCTATGTAATGCGCCGCAGAGTGGCCGACGGAGCTGTGCAAGTCGAGGATTATACAAACCTGGCAATGGCGATGCGTTTTCTTGGTGGGGCACTCAACGTGCCTTTCATGCCGCTCCGCAGCATGATGGGTACCGACATGGCCAGACTGTCCAGATATCGTGGTGACGACAAGCTGAAGGTGATAGACTGCCCATTCACGGGAGAGAAAATCTGTCTTGTTCCATCGCTGCAGCCTGACTTCAGTATAGTACACGTCCAGAGAGTAGACAAGAATGGCAACGCGCAGATTGATGGCATAGTCGGCGAAGACATCGAGCTCTCACGTTGCGGCAAGAAGCTCATCGTACTGGCGGAGGAACTCATTGACGAGGAAGAGGTTCGATTCAGGCCTGACCAGACAAAGATACCTGCCATGTACGTCGACCATGTGGTTGTGCTACCATACATCGCACACCCTATGATGTGCCACGACTATTACGATTACGATTTAGAGCATCTAATGATGTTTCACAAGATGACAAGCACTGAGGAGGGCTGGCAGGAATACCTGAACGACTACATCCTTGGAGTTGATGACCACCATGCCTACCTCAACTTGGTGGGCTGGGAACGATTGAACAGCCTACGAGCAACAAAACCATGGGGGTATTAGAAGTGATTGAGTACACAAAGATTGAATTCCTTGTTGCCTGCGCTTCTAGTCACGTTAGGGACGGAGAGAACGTTTTCGGCGGAACTGGAATGCCTCTACTTGCGGCGCTACTCGCCAAAGAAACGCATGCGCCCAGAGCGAATCTTATCTCAGAGGCCGGTTTCATCGATGCCAGGCCTAGGAACGTACCTCTGTCAGTGGCTGACTCTAGATACTACTTCGGATGCTCGGCCGCCATTGGTCTGATTGAAACTCTTGGCTTCATTTTACAGGGTGGCATGATCGATGTCGGCTTTCTCGGTGCCGCTCAAATAGACGAATATGGGAACTTGAACACGAGCTACATAGGTCCCTACGACAATCCCAAAGTGAAGCTTCCAGGGAGTGGAGGGGGGAATGACATAGCATCCTCTGCAAAGCGGCTAATTGTCATGATGACGCACGACAAACGCAAGTTCGTCAAGAAGCTGGATTATATGACGTCACCCGGCCACTTGGAAGGTCTAGGTTCTCGTGAGAAATGGTCAATGGTAGGTGGAGGCCCAGAGGTAGTGATCACGGACATTTGCCAAATGGACTTTGATATTGAAACTCGAAAGATCCGGCTGATGTCCATTCATCCCGGATATTCTGTGGACGATGTCCTTGACAACGTCATGTTTGACCTGATTGTACCCGACAAGATCCCTACTACCAGAGAGCCTTCTAAAGACCAGATAGAAATCATGCACAAACTCGATCCAAATGGCATATACCTTGGCAAAGGCGGCTGAGCTACGGAGAATGATCTGTTGTGAATGGATTCAGTCTGCTGGACTATGATGCCATCATATTCGACTTGGATTCAACACTTACAGATACGAACGCATACCCAATCAGAGCAAGTGAATGGCTTCTTGCCCAGTGCGTTCCAAATCCCACAGATTTGCTGAATCACTATATCATGGAATTGGTTCGAAACTACAGGGCTGAACTGAAACAGATCGTTCGCGGTGCACACTACAAGAGTCCCTTCGATGTTGTCAAGGACGCAACAAGGACCACTGCCGAAGCGCTGGAGTTACCAATCAGTGAGGACCTTCTGGAAAGAGGAACACAGTACTTCAAGCAGTTGCATCTTGAAATGTCAGATCTAATGCCTGGTGCCGAACAGCTTCTATCTTCACTGAAGGCCAATGGAACAAGAATGGCTGTTGTGACGAACTCCTTTGAAGGCCACGTTGACATCATTCTAGAGGATCTCGGAGTCGCTCGATATATCGATGTGACAGTAGATGGAAGTGATGTGGAGGCCTACAAGCCCATGAAACAGCCCTTTGAGTATTCTCTTGAGAAGCTAGATGCTTCTCCAAAGGAATCACTCATGATTGGAGATGAGTTCTACTCTGACATAGTTGGAGCTTCATCGGTGGGACTGAGAACCGTATGGGTGAATTGGAGGGAGCGGAACCTTGGCGAGTTGATGGCCAAGTACGAGGGAGTAGCTCCCGACGTAGTTGTCGACTCGCTTGAGGAACTCGTCAACTTTCTTTGACAACCAAACGCACAACATCTATATTCTAGATAGAAGTGACTTCAGCACAGACCTGAAAGGAGTCACGATAGTCTTGACTAGGGATGAAGACGAAGGGCCGATGAGAGCCCGCGCAGATCTCCTTGATATCATTCGACGCGACCCCGACATCACTGCCGTGGTTGTCAGCATAGTTGAAAGTGAGTTGAAGGACATCAAGAACAAGGATGTTGTAGCGCAGATATCAAATACTCTAAGCGAGGCAGCTACTCATTCTGGCATCGGTGCTGACATTCAAGAGAGCGTTCTCCATTGGCTGACCGAGAGCACACCTGATGTCCGCCAGATGATAATGGTCAAGACAATCGAAGACTTGCTGGAGACTCCCGATTGTCGTGATGCGACACTCAAGGCGCTCGCTAAGCTCTCTTCCAAAGAGAATGTGGATATGGTCTTTCAGTGGGTTGACAGTAACATACTGACTCTCAATCAAGCGGTCTATGTATTGATCTATCCCGACTCGTCAGAGGCACTCAGATAACCTCGAACCTCTGAAAGGGGAAGAAGGCACTAGTTCTTTCTCCGAAAATCGAAAGCCTTTATATCGTGAGAACAGGTTTGACGTTGTTCAACCAAGAAAGAGGTGGGCTTTTGGGTTCAGCAAAGAAGATCCGTGTTCTGTTGGCAAAGCCTGGGCTTGATGGGCATGACCGTGGCGTGAAAGTTGTAGCTCGGGCACTTCGCGATGCAGGAATGGAGGTAATCTATACCGGACTTCGGCAGACTCCTGAGATGATAGTGAGAGCTGCAATCGACGAAGCAGTTTCGTGCATTGGACTGAGCATCCTTAGCGGCGCCCACATGGCTCTGTTTCCAAAGGTGATGGAGCTTCTAAAGAAGGAGGGTGCCACAGATATCCTGGTTGTTGGGGGCGGAATAATACCTGAGGATGACCTGCCCGAACTCAAAAAGGCTGGTATCGCGGAGATCTTTGGGCCTGGAACCTCTCTTGATGAGATTGTTGAGTACATCAAAGCAAATGTGAAGACATAACCTTGGCACTGTGAGGACGGGCTTGTTGTCAGAATCCGAGTTGATTGATGGTGTTCTGAAGGGCAACAGACGTGCTCTGGCACGGCTTATCACGCTGATAGAGGATGAAGACCTCCTTGCATCGAAGGTTCTAGCGAAGCTGTACAAGCACACTGGGAAAGCCCACATCATTGGAATCACTGGTCCGCCCGGTTCAGGCAAGAGTACGATTGTGACAAAGCTCATCCCTGAACTTAGGAAGAAGCAGAAGACTATCGGAATAGTATGTGTTGATCCATCTAGCCCATTCTCAGGAGGCGCTCTTCTGGGCGACAGGATACGCATGCAAGAGCATACTCTTGATGAAGCTGTGTACGTACGAAGCATGGGTACACGTGGTCATCTGGGCGGTTTAGCTAGGAGCACCTCGGACGCTGTACGCGCGATTGATGCTTTCGGGAAGGACGTCATCATTGTGGAAACCGTTGGTGCGGGACAGGCCGAAGTTGAGATTATAGATATCGCTCAGACAGTCATTGTCACCGATGTGCCTGGAAGTGGAGATGATATTCAGGCTATCAAAGCTGGGATCATGGAAATCGCAGACATCTTCGTCGTGAACAAAAGCGATCTACCAGGTGCCGACAACAAGGTGATGGAGATCAATGCTATGCTTGAGCTGGACTCTAGGCAGCGAGATTGGACTCCGCCTGTGATTCTTACAGATGCTCGGTCGGGTGATGGTATTCCGGAGCTGGTGGAGAAGATTGAACAGCATATCGAGTTTCTCAAGAAGAGCGGCCTGTTGAAGCAGAAGGACCTCAAGCGAAGCCGTGACGAACTTGAGGACCTCATGAGGGACAAACTGACTCGGAAACTACTCGAGAAGCTACGTGATGAACCCGAGTACGATGACGCAATAGCGAAGATTGCTAGGAGGAATGAAGACCCGTACACAGTAGCCGAGAGGCTAATCGCAGAGTTCTTGGTCAAGTACAGAGAGTAGGTGTTCTACCATGGGTGAGAAGGAAACACTTCCCCATGCGCTTAAGCGGTGGAGGGATGTCATTGTTAAGAAAGTCATAGGTCGGTTCCCCGAGAGGAAGGAGGAGTTCGAAACCGTTTCAGGGATTCCTGTGAAGCGACTCTATACTCCCGCAGACATGGAGCCCATCGACTATATGAAGGACATTGGTTTCCCGGGAGAGTTTCCGTTTACTCGAGGAGTCCAACCGACAATGTACAGGGGCCGCTTCTGGACGATGCGGCAATACAGCGGCTTTGCTACGGCCAAGGAAACCAACGAACGATACCGCTTTCTCCTAGAGCAAGGCCAGACCGGTTTGTCTGTGGCTTTCGACTTGCCCACGCAAATCGGCTACGACTCTGACCACGAGTTGGCCAAGGGCGAAGTAGGGAAGGTCGGAGTTGCCATCGATTCGTTGGCCGACATGGAGATCCTCTTCGATGGGATCCCATTGGACAAGGTCAGCACGTCGATGACCATCAATTCCTCGGCCGCGGTGTTGTTGGCAATGTATATCGCGGTGGCTGAGAAGCAGGGTGTTTCAATGGATAAGTTGCGAGGCACTATCCAGAATGACATCTTGAAGGAATATGCAGCGAGGGGGACCTACATCTTTCCTCCAGGCCCTTCAATGCGTCTGATTACTGACACCTTCAAGTTCTGCTCCGAGAACATGCCGCTCTTCAATAGTATAAGCATCTCAGGCTATCACATTCGGGAGGCAGGGTCTACGGCTGTCCAGGAAGTTGCTTTCACCCTGGCAGATGGAATAGCCTATGTTGAAGCAGCAATCAAAGCAGGTCTCGACGTTGATTCCTTCGCCTCTCGACTCTCATTCTTCTTCGGGTCTGCGAGCGAGTTCTTCGAGGAGATTGCCAAATTCAGGGCGGCAAGAAGGCTCTGGGCCAAAATCATGAAAGAACGTTTTGGTGCAAGGGATGACAATTCCTCTCGGATGAGATTCCACACTCAAACCGCGGGTTATACACTCACAGCACAGCAACCAGACAACAACGTTGTTCGTGTGACCCTGCAAGCCCTTCAAGCCGTTCTAGGTGGGACCCAGTCCCTACATACAAACTCTCGAGATGAAGCTCTGTCACTTCCAACTGAGGAATCAGTTCAGATCGCACTGCGAACCCAGCAGATAATTGCGCATGAAACCGCCGTTGGTGACACAGTCGACCCGATGGCTGGTTCTTACTTCGTGGAAGTATTGACCGCGGAGATTGAGAATAGGGCTATGGAGTATATCAAGAAGATAGATGAGATGGGTGGAGCTCCGGCAGCGATTGAGCGAGGATACATCCAGAGCGAGATTCACAACAGCGCCTACGACTACCAACGGAGAGTCGACAGCGGCGAGAGGATCGTTGTAGGAGTCAACGAGTTCACTGTAGATGAAGAGCAGCGGTTCGACTACCTCAGAGTGAATCCTCAGGCTGAATCGGAACAGGTTGCGCGACTGAAGGACATCAGGAGCAAACGTGATACATTCAAGGTTGAAGCTTCTCTTGATGCACTGCGCGAAGGGGCGAAAGGGGACGCGAACCTAGTTCCCATCATTCTGGACGCCGTCAAGGTATATGCCACTCTGGGCGAGATTTGCGGTGTCCTTCGCGATGTTTTCGGTGAATACAAGGCAGCAGATATCTTGTAGGTGATTGAGAGATGATGGTTGAGAAGATTGAACATATCGGGATTGCAGTAGAGAGCATTGAGGAGCTGATCCCCTACTACCGAGATGGTCTAGGACTAGAATACGGAGGTGAGGAGGTTGTCGAGGGACAGAAGGTGCGAGTGGCATTCTTTGGAATTGGTGAGAGTAGCATCGAACTTCTAGAACCTACCTCCGATGATAGTCCTATTGCCAAGTTCTTGGCCAAACGTGGACCAGGTATTCATCATATAGCTATCAGGGTTGACGACATCGAACAGGCTCTCAAACAGCATGAGGCCAAAGGCGCGCAACTAATCGATAAGGAACCTAGACTTGGCGCACACAATATGAGAATCGCATTTGTGCATCCTAAGTCTACGGGCGGTGTGCTGGTTGAGCTATGTCAGACGTCTTTGTAGGACGAGGGATTACTTGCTCAGGATGTCTTCCACTTCATTGGAAAAACGGATGATGTCTTCTTTGCTTACCATTCTGTGCACGACTAGCCGCGTACGGGTTCCGAAGTGAGGATCTCCATAAATCAGTATGTTCCGCTTCTTCAGTTCCGCTGCGAGTTGCATAGAGTTGATCTTCGTGTTGTCCAGTCGTATGAAAAGAATGTTGGTTTCTGGTTCCTCAACAACCAAATCCGTGATCTTTGAGAGCTCGCCATATAGCAACAGAGTGTTCTCATGATCTTCTCTAAGTCTATCCACCATGCTTTCAAGAGCCACGATACCCGGAGCTGCTATCAGACCTGCTTGACGCATTCCTCCCCCCAGTTTCTTTCTGACCCTATGAGCCTTGTAGACGAACTCTTCAGTGCCAGCAACTATCGATCCCACTGGAGCTGAGAGACCCTTGCTCAAGCAGACCATTACGCTATCTGACTTTTCTACTAGCCTTTTGGCTGGAATGTCGAGTGCAACCGCAGCGTTGAACAATCGTGCTCCATCGCAATGCACTGCCAGACCATTCTCGTGAGCAACATCGGCAAGGGCATCGAACTGCTCAGGTCTAATGATTGCACCACCAGAGGCATTGTGTGTATTCTCTTGAATGACCAATGTGGTCTTTGCGTAGTGCGGATCGTCAATACTGATTGCATGCCTAAGAGTTTCAGGTGTGATATACCCTCTATCGCCTGGTACAGGCTTGGGGTAGAGCCCTCCAAGCGATGCCATTGCACCTGCTTCGTGAACGTAGGAGTGAGACCGTTCCTCGACGACAACTTCCTCGCCGGGCTTTGCTTGAGCAAGCAACGATACAACGTTGCCCTGTGTTCCCGAGGTAACGAGCAGTGCTGACTCTTTGCCCAGAATTCCGGCCGCCTTGTCTTGCAGTTCATGGACCACGGCGTCTTCGCCGATGACATCATCGCCGAAGCGGTCTTCCTTGTGTGCTTTCACTATTGCCTCAATCATCTGGTCAGTGGGTTTCGTTACCGTATCACTGCGGAGGTCGATGGTCTTCATGATGACTGTTGGTAAGAATACTCGGCGTTTTACCCTTCCGGTGGAAGGCTTAGCTATAGAGAGGCACTCTCCACAGGCACTGTACACATGGGGCCGGTATTCGAAGTCGAGTTCACGTAGGTCGAGATCTCATAAGCCTCCATATGTTCTGACGCGTATGGATTCAGCAGTCTCTTGAGGTTCTCCACATCTTCGTTCTCTGGATCTAGCCACATCGATTCGTCCTTACGTTGCAGTACCACAGGCATCCGATTATGAATCGGCTCCAACAACTCATTAGGGGAAGTCGTCAGAATCGCGCAGCTCATGAGAGTATTCCCTGAGGGTGACTTCCAGTGATTGTAGATTCCCGCAAAGGCAAAGGGTTGTCTGGACTCGAGTCTGATGTGCATCGGTTTCTTGACTTTTCCTATTTTTCGCCACTCGTAAAACCCGGTCGCTGGAATAAGGCATCTCTTCTTCATGAATGAGTGTTTGAATGCCTTGCTCTCTGCAACGGTTTCAGAGCGTGCATTGATCATCCTGTTCCCAATGTTCTTGTCCTTTGCCCAGAAAGGAATGAATCCCCAGTGCATCCCAACGAGTTGAACTTCTGGGTCTGCAAGAATGGCTGCAATCTGCTGGGTCGGGGCGATGTTGTATCGGGGGACTATCTCGAAGTCGAACTTCTTTACACCGAATCTCTCTTCTACAGCCTTCTTGTGTGAGAGGAAGTTGAATCTGCCGCACACCGCAAGTCTTGTGGCAACTACTCTGCGCAGGTAAAAGGTTTGAGTTTTGGTGGTGCTTTTCAATGAACTGAAGATAGTCATTTGTATGGCCATATTGGAGAGCAAGATGTCTGTAAGAGAAGGAGTCCATGTTGGCACGTGCGGCTGGTCTTATCCTGAATGGAACGGCATCTTTTACGGGACTCGCACTCCGATGCTTCAGCAATACCTTTGCTATTTCGACGTTGCAGAGATAAATGCAACATTCTATGGCCCGCTGAAGGACTCATTTGTCGAATATCTAGCGACTAGTCTTCCAGAGCGCAAGTTCTTCACTGCAAAGATTCCTCACAGAGTGACACACAACAATCGCTTGGACCTTTTCTCCGAGGCAGGAGAGCTGCTGACCGAGTTCTTAGTAAAGATGAAACCGATGCGCTCGAACTTGGAGGTCCTGTTGATTCAACTTCCCCCATGGGATATAGCTACTTTTGCAAGTCTAGAGTCGTTCCTTTCAGCACTCGACTTCTCGTATAGGTATGCCATTGAATTCAGGCACAGAAGCTGGCTCACTCAGAGAGTATGGACTCTTCTAGAAGCCTACGACATCGCATACGTCATCGTTGACGAGCCAGCTCTACCCATAGACTTGAGAGTGACAACGGATTTCGTCTATTTGCGTCTGCACGGTCATGGAATCAATCCCTGGTACAACTACTGTTTCACGACTAGAGAACTTGAAGCGTGGAGGGACCGTGTCAACATCCTGACGGAAGAGAATGATTCCGTCTTTCTCTTCTTCAACAATCACTTCTATGGCTATGGTCCGACAAACGCATTACAGCTGCTTGACCTCTTGGGAACCATTAACCCACGGCAAAAGGCTAAGCTCAAGCACATGATCCCCCGTGTATCGATGAGTCAGACTACGTTAGACGAGTTCTAGGTCTCTTCCTGCCTATCAGTTCTTTCCCCTCTGCACAGAATATAAGTGTCAAGAGCGAGAACCCCTCATATTCCGATAGCCCCTATAGAAGGTCAGACTCAGTGGTCAATTCAGATGAAATAGTCAAGCAATTGGACCCAAGAGAAGTTGACTTGCGGCTGGTGTGTTTTGGCAAGGTCGACTCAACCAACGATGTCGCGAAGAGATTCGTGGAAGAAGGTGTTTGTGAGGGCCTTGCAATAGTATCTGATTGTCAGACTGCAGGCCGAGGTCGATTCGACAGAAGTTGGGAATCGCCGAGGGGGGGACTCTATGCATCAATAGTAGTAAAGCCTCTGCTCTCGCCTGCAACTCTTCCTCTCATGGGTTTCATGCTCGGTTGTTCGGCCGTGTCGGCAATCAAATCATCATCTTTCATTGATGCTCGTCTCAAATGGCCAAACGACATCATAGTCAATGAGAAGAAGGTCGGTGGTATCTTGAGCGAGGCAGTCACAGAAGGAAATCAGGTGGTTGCCATCATACTGGGCATTGGAATAAACGTCAATCTCCAGCTCGATGATTATCCTGAAGACCTCAGAAAGAGTGTCACCACTGTTTCACATGAAACCGGCGTAGAGATCCCGATAGAAGATCTTGCAGCATTACTACTGAAAGAAGTCTATGCTAGAATGAGGAAGGTGGAGACGCGGCAGACCTTCCAACCAGTACTCACGGAGTATAAGAGCGTCTGTAATACGCTAGGAAAGAGAGTGCGAGTAGAGCAGATTGATAGGACCTTTGAAGGAATCGCATTGGATGTAGATGAATTCGGCGCCCTGATTGTGAAGACAGAATCTGGTGAAGAAACTGTTTCAGCCGGAGATGTTCTACATCTCGACCTCAAGACATAAGATAGAAGGGAGTGTCACACTCCTTGGAGCCTTACTTTGACGCCAGCAGTTGTTAGGATTGATCCGTCCAAGTTGCAGGAAGCGAAGAGTAGACTACTCAAGAGCAGGTACGTTACCGAGGTTGCAACAACCAACCAGTATGAGATGTTCAGACTGAGCTGCGAGGGAGGCACTATTATCGCTTACACTAGCGGAAAGATAGTGGCCAATGATCAGACCAGTGAGGCTCTGCTCCAGAGCACGATACAGGACATGGACTTTGGAGAATCTGCGCACGACCTCATCATAGGTTCGGACGAGGCTGGAAAGGGTGAATGGCTTGGCCCTCTTGTAGTTGCGGCAGTGGGTCTTACACCAAGACAATCGGCTGAGCTGCGTGCGCACGGAGTAATGGATAGTAAAGAACTCTCAATTGAGCGTATTACCTCATTGGCGGCCGAGATTGAGGACAACAGCCAATCGTTGTACTTGGTCGTCGTACCACCACCGACTTTCAATGAGAGGCTTGAAGAATTTCGCGAAGAAGGTAAGAACCTGAATGACCTCCTAGCGTGGGCACATGCAAAGGCGGTAGCTGAGGTGTACAAGCAGTTGAAGCCAAGTGAAGATTCGCTTGTGCGAGTGGTGGTAGATGAGTTCTCAAGACATAAGACCCAGAGCCGCCTTGGTCGTGTCATCGATCTAGATACTATAGAGCTAGTTCAGAAACCGCGTGCCGAAGATATAGTATCTGTTGCGGCAGCGAGCATTGTTGCAAAGAACGCTCGAGAAGACTGGATTGAGTCGGCTTCCGAACGACTAGGGCTCGATCTGCGTTCGTTGAAACCTGAAGAGGCACGAGTCCGAGATGACATGCCCCTTTTCGCCAAGAGCAGCTACCTCTAGTCCTGAATTAGCGGTACCAAACAGCATTCTTATTAGATTGAGGCAGACGCAGCCCCCAAGGTGCCTTAGGTGAGCGAACGCCCACAGAGAACTCTTGGCCTGCTTGACAAGCTTCTTCCCCTCTGGATCTTGTTAGCCATGGTCTTCGGACTGCTATTGGGGTATCTCTTCCCTGGTGTGGCGGACGCTCTGGATTTCTGGCGGATTGACACTGTTTCGTTTCCTATTGCTATTGGACTTCTCTGGATGATGTATCCTGTCTTGGCCAAGGTCAAGTATGAAGAGCTTGGACGGCTTAAGAGTGAGAGGAAGCTCTTTGCAACATCCCTTGCTTTGAACTGGCTCATCGGTCCGCTACTGATGTTTGCCCTGGCTTGGGTATTCCTCCCTGACCTCCCCGACTACAGAGTGGGTCTCATTCTTGTCGGACTCGCAAGATGTATTGCGATGGTGCTTATCTGGAACATGTTGGCAGGCGGCTGCAGTGAAACCTGCGCCGTCTTGGTGGCAATCAATTCAATCATGCAGATATTGCTCTATAGCGTTGAAGCATGGTTCTACGTTCAAGTTCTTTCCGACTTCGTGGTACCCGGCTCGGGCTCCGCTGTACCCATCTCAATCATCGATATAGCACGCAGTGTTCTGATATTCTTGGGAATCCCACTCGTGGCTGGCATCATCACGAGATTCTCGCTCATCAAGCATAGAGGGAATGAGTGGTATGGTGGAGAGTTTGCGCCTCGACTGGGGCCGACTGCACTCGTTGGGCTCTTGTTCACCATAGTCGTGATGTTCTCATACCAAGGCGAGAAGATCCTAAGTCTACCTCTCGATGTTCTCAGAATATCACTTCCACTGCTGTCATATTTCATGCTGATGTTCTTTGTTTCCTTTGCCCTGTCACATGTTCTCGGGTTCAAATACGACAAGAACACGACAATCTCATTCACCGCTGCAAGCAACAACTTCGAGCTGGCAATCGCGGTAGCAATCGGTGTCTTCGGAATTGATTCTGGTCAAGCATTGGCCGCGGTCGTTGGACCTCTGATTGAGGTCCCTGTTCTGATTGGTCTCGTCTATGTTGCCATCTGGCTTGGGAAGAAGATACTCGGGCGGCAGGTTGGGGACCCAATCGAATGCGAAACATCGCCTCTATGATATGGAACCGGG
>JAEORS010000128.1:0-5976 GCA_016840795.1 Candidatus Thorarchaeota archaeon
CGATGGCATCCTCAAGAAACTTGACGTTCTCAACTCGATCAGTATCCCCGATATACTGAGTCAGGTATACATTTCCTGACTTCAAGACTGCCCCTACCGACTTCTCCTCAGGTCCAACACCAAGGATGTTCAGATTGGAAGAGATCCCCTCTATTGGCAGTGGTTCGGGTACCCACCCTCTGCTTCGCCGAATGAACACAGGGTTCTCTTCGGTTACGAACTTGACCACAGAATCATCAACCCTTTGGTGGATTCGTCGATTATGCAGAAGGAAGTAGTCTGCGATGCCTTTGAGTTCGCTAGTGATAATCTCAGGGTCTATGAACATGGGCATTCCAGTGGGGTTAGCACTGGTCATTACCAATGCTATTTCATCTAGGTTGTCAAACAAGAGATGGTGTAGTGGGGCATACGGAAGCATGACTCCTACTGTGTCCAAGCCTGGAGAAATCTCATCCAGTGCTACAACTGAAACACTCTCGCCTAGGGGGCCTTCTACTAAGCGTTTCTTCACTAGCACTATTGGCCTACGCCAAGACCTCAAGAACTGATACTCTTTGTTTGTGAACTCTGCGAACTTGTTCAAGGAGAGCTGATCTCGCACCATGATTGCAAAGGGACGTTGGATTCTTCTTTTTCTTTCTCTGAGAACCCGAATTGGTTCTGGGTCACTTGTCCTTGTGACAAGATGTGTTCCTCCAATTCCTTGGATTGCGACTATTGCTCCTCTCTCTAAGAGCCGTGAACTGTGTTCAATTGGATCTCTATTTGTTACAGTCTTGCCGGATGAGTCCAACAGTCTATACCTTGGGCCGCACTCTTCACATGCCGTTGTCTGTGCATGATACCTCCGATCTAGTGGGTTCGTATAACCCGTATTACAAGTATCACAGAGAGGGAAGTCTATCATTGTGGTGTTTGGACGGTCATATGGTAGGTCTGTGATGGTAGAGAATCTCGGTCCACATGCAGCACAGGAGGTGAATGGATACAAGTACCACCTGGATTCTGGATTCCTCATCTCAGTGATGCAATCATCGCATATGACCACGTCCGGCGGCAATTGTGGTGCTGAATGCAAAGCTCTCACTTGGGAAGACTTCTCGATTGAGAACGAACTGAAGGTTTCACTGAACTTGTCCCATGCAACATCCACTGAGTCAACGCGTGAGATTGACGGAGGGTTGGTGCGAAGCTGTTCTATTAGCCTGTCAATATCCTCACGTTCCCCTTCAACCACTATCTGAACCCCGGCATCACCAAGATTCAGAACATATCCTGCGAGGGATAGATCACAAGCCAACCGATAGACGAAGGGCCTGAATCCCACTCCTTGAACTATGCCCTTCACTTGAATATCGGCTCTCTGTTTCAAGGAGTCTGGGCCTCGTCATGTTTCGTGTTGCTTCACAATATTAATTCGATGAAGTAGTACGTGCCAGGCTCACTCTTTGAGATACCAAGTATTGTGGACAAGGTCAGACTGTATAGGACCTCTTAAGCAGAACTGGCTGACAGATTATTGATTCAACTTGCACGCCTTGGATAATACCCCATCTAGACTATTCGAGCCTAAAGTCACACTCTCCATACTCGCAACCATCCCTGACTGCTTCAGACGCACACTTCTTGGTTCGGCATCCAAGCTGAAGAAGAAGCAGAACTCAATTCTGATCTCGAGCAACAGTCTTGCCAACAGATTCATTCTCGAAAGGTGGGGGATAAGACCGTCACAGCGCAAAAGGTACCGAAACCTGTTCGCAAATGTACGAAAGCGATGTCGGGCTATCTTTCAACATTACCTCGTCAGAGGGCGGGTAGAATGGGAAACCACTAAGAGTAGATATGTGTTTGGCGTCTTCAAGTTTGACGAAATCAGGGGCAATCTGATTCTGGGATTTGTATCGATGTCACCTGAGGCAGAATGGAAGCTTCGGTCGACATAGTCGCAGTTTCTTCACTTAGGAGAGCATTTAAGCCACCCTTACGAGTCTCATGTATACAGAATTGTATCCGTGCAGCATCTCGGCGGTCTCTAAAGGGAAGGAGCGCCCATAACGCTCCTTACGCGGTTTACGGAGTTATGAACCCTCTCTCAAGGACAGCCAGTCTGACGGATTCATTCCCGTATGGAATCCATGGTGAATTGTCTATGAGCCCCGTAGAATCCGGTTCACAAAAAGACGGAGCTTCAATCAAGAGACTTGCAGGCTTTACACGTCAAGTCTTGAAGGAGCCGATATTGAAGGCCCTGCTTGACCAGTCAGTCCTGACTCCTGTGCAGCTTGAAACTCTTCTAATTGATCTTGTGGTAGAGGGGGAGTACGGTGACCATATTCCATACGAGGACAAGGCAACATTCAGGTCGAGATCAGGAAGTAGAAAGAGCGGTGTTACTCGAGGTTCGTTCAATCGAACTCTTAGGCAGGCAAGAAGGAACGTAACACGTTGTTTCTACACAATGCTTCTCTTAGCTTACCTTGGTCTGTTTAATCTTACCTTATTCCGTCCCTTCGAAGAAGTTGCATCAAGGATAGGCGACTATAGGAGGGTTCGCGAAGTACTCTCAGGTAAGACCAAGCTTTCAAAGGAGGAAATGGAGAGCTACCGTTTAGTTGAAGAAACCATACTCTCTGCACTGGAAGAACTCACCTCATCAACGGCCCTCAAGTCTGAGCTCTCAAGACGTAAGTCTGTAGCAGACTGAAATCAACCATTCTGTAATACAAACAATACACGCACTCACGAATAAGTCTTATCGGTTCCAGTGGGTTCTAACTAGCTGTCCAGGTGACACTCTTGGCTGACGAGAAGGATGACAGATGGTTCGTAAAGGCTCTTCGAGAAAAAGCGAGTGCAAGTGAAAGAGAGCAACGTGTCATCCAATTCGCTGATGCCATTGGAGAACGAAGAAGCAGAGACTTGCTTGACATGGTCGCTACCGTGGAGAGCGATGAAGGGTGGGACGTTGCAGTTCAATTCCTGATCGCGGCAGCGGATGCGGAGTATGTTACCCCCGCAAGCTTCGGCAAGACTCGAACAAAGGTTGAACCTGTCAAGTATCGAGAGATGGTGTTTGATCTTCTCTCAGCCAGTGGATTGGAGCCTGTGAAGTCCGACACATTGAGTCTTCTACGCAGACTGGAGAACGAAGAATCGTTGGTCATAGCATCTCAGTCCTTTGCTAGGCACATCCAAAAGCTAGCCATGAAACAGATTAACGAAGGCGACACACTATTCTTCGACTTTCTACTCTTTCCTACTCAAGTATCTGAGGAGCTAGTTGCGCAAACCGAGTCTGCCAGACTCAAAGAGCTGACGGGACTGAAACTCAGGAAGCATGAAGACAGAATCGATGTCACATCTCTGTGGCATTCAGAGTATGGCCGGCGAGCTCTCTCGGAGCTGGGAGTCCAGACACTACTTGCTGAGGAACAACTCGATGAGGTATTATCAGTAATACAAGTATCACCAACAATAAGACGTGGAATCCAAGTATCTGATGATGAATCAATTTCATCAAAGGATAACCCCACACCGTCAAACTCTCTTTATGCAAGTCTTCTGCAGTCCATGATCAAGCAAGACCTGGAGAACCTACGTCTACTTGCCAGTAGACATTCGGTCCAGATCTTGACTGCCATGCTAGAGAGTTCCGTAGGCCGATATCAGGAGTCGACATCTAGCGAGAGCTATCGCTACATGCTTGGCTGCATGAACACCCATGTCGCAGTTCGCACTATCGACTCAATCCTGGCTTTCCAGAAACTGGTGAAGCTTGGCGATCCTCGCATAGTCACACCATCTATCAACGCTCTTGGAAACTTCTACAACGAGTCTTCTGTTCTAACACTCGCAGAAACTCTATGTCGACGAAAGGATGATTGGGTAGTCCGTTCTGTTTTGGACGCCTTGGACAACGTGTTCAGAAAGTGTCCTGAAGCCGAGCCAGCAATCAGAAGAACACTGGAATCTGACTGTGTCAACTCGACTCCTTTGAAACATTTCCTCCGTCGAGTTTCAAAGTAAGACAGAAAGCCCCACCAAGGCCCTCGACAGACATAAATCAACTACAGGTCGCGTGAGAACCATGACTGACTCGCAGGTGGATGGATTCCAGGAGATTGACCAATTCTTCAATCCCAAGCGAGTAGCCTTGATTGGGGCCTCTTCAGATTATCGCAAGCTGGGCAATTCAATTCTGATGAATCTCCTGACATCTGAGGTTGAAGTATTTCCAGTGACACGAAACAGAGACCGCGTACTTGGAGTCAAAGCCTATCCAAGTCTGGAAGATCTACCAGAACCTGTCGACCTAGTCATCATAGCGGTTGCCGCCAAGTACTGTGCAGGTCTGATAGCTGAAGCACGGAAGGCCGGGGCCAGAGCGGCAGTTGTGATATCGGGTGGCTTCAGCGAGATTGGTGCGAAAGGCACAGAGCTTGAAGACGAGCTTGTTAGTGCGGCCAGAGAAGCTGGTGTTAGAATCATTGGGCCAAACTGTGTTGGTGTTTCAAACAGTAGGCTATTCAATGGTACGTTCACCATGATGCCAGAGCGAGGCAATATTGCACTGGTTTCGCAGAGCGGTGCATTAGGCGGAATGATCATCTACACAACTCGGACAAAGAGAATCGGGATAAGCAAGTTCGCGAGTCTGGGAAATGCCGCTGATGTTCAATTCTCAGAAGTAATCGACTACTTGGGCGATGATCCGAAGACTTCTGTGGTTGCTGTATACGTTGAGGGCGTCGATCAAGGTAGAACCTTCTTCAAATCGATTAATGATGCAGCAAGCAGGAAACCAGTTGTTGTGCTGAAAGGCGGCAGAAGCGAAGTCGGTGGAAGAGCCACCTTGTCACATACCGGGTCCATTGCCGGTTCCACCCAATTGTTCGATGGTATGGTTCGCCAAGCACGTTGTGTCACTGCTCCAACACTTGATAGTCTACTCGAGATATGCAAGCTTTTCGACTATCAACCACTGCCAGCTGGACGTAATATAGGTATTATTAGTAATACAGGTGGCGCTGGGGTCCTTGCTACAGACGCGGCCACCGAGTTGGGCTTCCATATCTCGGCGCTTGAAGAGAACACTAGACAAGAGCTTCGTCAAGTTCTATCTCCAATGGCATCTGTTGAGAATCCTATAGATGTAGTTGCCAGCGGCGGACGAAGGGAGTACCGTGTAAGCACCGAATTGATGTTGAAGGATTCAAACGTCGATATGCTCTTAGTCATCTGTGGAGTTCCAACGTTTGCCGGAATGACACAGACCGAACATGCTGCTGGAACTCTAGAAGGCATACGCACTGCAGATGAAGGCAAACCAGTGGTCGGAGTATGGTTGGCCGCAGATGTTGGGAAACCCGGAAAAGACTTGCTTGAGATGAACCGAGTTCCGTGCTATAACGATCCATACATGGCAACCCTTTGCATGGCACGTGTGGCTGAGTACGCCGAGATGCACAGGAGTGGTGAAACCACATAGAGTTCCACCTCATACATCATTCGTATCACAAGGAGAAGTTCAGACTAGAGGCACATGGTATCACTAGTCGAGGTACTTATCGGCTATGTCTGGGAACTCATCAGACAAGGCTTTTCGTAGCTTTCGTTCAACCCACATACTCAGATTAATCGCTTTTTCGTTTCTAACATTCTGGAGGCAGGACCTAAGCTCGGTCGTAAATGAGAACGACACGATTGGACTCTTCCGTTCCTTATTGGGCACAGCAACTACAGATCTACTCGTCGACTCTGCTACTCTGTGTCTTTCCACAGTAGATGGTCTTGCATCCCTATCTTCCTCAGCATCTCGATACTTCTTAAGAACACTCAAACCTAACGCACCTCTCTAAGCAATTCAGCATATGCCTCTGAAACTAGTCTGGCGATTTCTCTATCCACCACTGGATCACCCCTCCGCCTGAAGTTCTCAGCCGCTACCTGTTGGCACCCCCGTGCCAACATTCG
>JAEORS010000129.1:0-5964 GCA_016840795.1 Candidatus Thorarchaeota archaeon
ATGGCCCCAGGGATATTCGCATTCGCTAGCATCTTCATGATAATGATCGTTGCACAATCATTGACTGTGGAACGAGACGGCGGCCTCTTGAAAAGGCTGGGCACGACTCCAATGAAGTCCCACGAGTTCATGCTGAGTCAGGTAGTTTCGTACATGATCATCGCAGTCATACAGGTGCTTCTGGTTTTTGCCACATCGTTCGTGATAGGATATCGACCTGCAACAGATGCGTCTGGCTTGACATTTGCATTCGGCATGCTGTTGGCATTCTCTCTGGTAAACGTAGGCTTTGGTCTGATTGCGGCCACTATTTCCAAGTCGGCCGAAATAGCAACTGGTGTGTCATTCATCTTCATAATGCCACAGATGTTCCTTGGCACCTTCATGCCTCTTGGCGGCGGGGCGGAAGCTATCGCACGAATCATGCCAAGCAATTACGTCACTGAAGCATTGACGACGTTGTTCTTGCGAGGCGCACCAATGACAACTCTCTCGATTTGGATGGATTTAGCGCTCGTATCAGTCATCGGAGCCGTAGTCCTTCTGATTGGCGTACTTCTCTTTCGACGATACGGTACGAGATAGTCCCTCAATAGCGGAAGGGACTTTGTCCCTTCTTCCCCATTTTTTTCGAGTCCATTGACAAAGAGTAGGCTTTATCTAGATGACAACCTCATGCCATCGCCTAGCGAGAGGCGATGGAAGAATGACTATTGATGACCAGTCCATAGACGCTGAACCAGTACCAAGAGCGGAGAAGTCAAGAGCGGCCGACTTTCTCTGGCTAGGAGGAATCGCATTCGCATTTGTGTTCACCTTCCTGATCTGGATATTCGGCCCACTGCTTGACAGATTCGTGTTGGGTCCAGACCAAGGCCCTGCATGGTACTATTGGCAGCTCCCAACCCCTGACACAGTTGCTCAGTTCATCGTATGGTCCTTCTACCTTGTCCACCAGTTTGTAGTTTGGTTCACGATCTATTGGGCTCAGAGGAACCTGATAACACAGAAGACAAAACCAACCACATCATTGACCAAGTACAACTGGGCTATGGTAGTCATCAACGTATTCTTCGTTTCGTTGCATCTAATCCAGACCCAAATCTGGTTTGACGGTCTTGCACAGGATGTTCCGATTTGGACCAGCCAGGGCTCAGTCATAGTAATGCTGGTTCTCATACTCGTAATCGAGAATCCCAGAAGGGGCTTCTTTCTTGGGAAGAGGGCTGGAAAGCCGTTCACTGCACGAGTATCAGGACTGGTGCGTCGTATTCACATGTACCCGATTTCGTGGGCGCTTGTCTATACATTTTGGTTCCACCCAATGTTCAATGACCCACAGTTACTCACGGGATTCTTCTACATGTTCCTTCTTTTCACGCAGATGATGGTGGCCTACACGTCAGTGCATATCGACAAGAGATGGGTCATAACTGTCGAGGGGTTTGTAGGTGTGCACGCACTGGTCGTCGCCGTATTCAACACACTAGACCACGGTAGTACTGACATGTGGGCAATGTTCCTTTCTGGCTTTGTATTCATGTGGGTCTTCACCTACATGTACGCTCTGAATGTGAAAAAGGAAGTGAAGGTTCTAGTCACAATACTCTATTTCGCATTTTTAGCTTGGATTTACATCCCTGCACCCCTTGGATTTGGACGGGACATCTCGTATCTGTTGCGTCTTGAGATGCTCTGGATTCCAATCATTCTGTATTTGCTCGCCGCTGTCATTGCCGGGATGGGTTTTGTCTATCTTAAGGCCACTAGGAAGGAGGCCTAGAGAGAGCAGAATTCAAGATTAATCCATCCAAGCCGCTTATCCACACCATCTAGTATGCAATGAGTGTCATCCCGGTCATGAATGAAGACAGCTCAAACACTGTAAAAGAAGAGGTGGCGGCATTATAGCCGCCACTTAGTTGGTTCTGCGTTTCAGACACCTATTCTCTCTTTGACGCCTTTTCCATATTTGGGATCAGCCTTCGTGAAATGCTCAATCATTCGCTTCTGGATTTCCTTTGAAACAGTGCCTAGTGGTCCAGCGATGTTGTCCATCAAGCGTTCCTGCTCTTCATGGGTCATGAGACGGAATAGATTCCCAGGCTGTATGTAGTCATCATCGACTCCTCTGGGCTGGTCATACCTATCAGCATCACCAGAGATTTTCAGAGGTGGCTCACGATAGGCAGGGTCAGCCTTTGGCCCTCCGAAGCTGTCAGGTTCGTAGTTGTAACCCGGACCTCCGTCTATGTATCTCATATATCCATCCCGCTGATTGTTGGCGACCTCAGCATTCTTCGCCTGATTCACAGGAAGTTGGTGGTGATTGACACCAAGTCTGTATCTGTGAGCATCAGCATACGAGAAAATCCTAGCTTGAAGCATCTTATCTGGCGAAAAGGAGATTCCAGGCACGATATTTGAAGGAGCAAAAGCAGCCTGTTCAATATCTGTGAAGTAGTTTGCTGGATTTCTGTTGAGCTCAACGACTCCTACATCAATTAGAGGATAGTCTTTGTGAGGCCATACCTTTGTGAGATCGAATGGATTCCAACGGTAGGTGGCGGCTTCCTCTTCTGGCATAATCTGCACTTTGAAGTTCCACTTGGGATAATCTCCTCTTTCGATTCTTTCAAAGAGGTCTCGTGTAGCCCAGTCAGAGTCTTCAGCTGTCAACCTAGATGCTTCCTCTGCAGAGAAGTTCTCTATGCCTTGAGCAGTCTTGAAGTGGAACTTCACCCAGAATCGTTCATCCTTGTCGTTGATGAAACTGTAAGTATGACTTCCATAGCCGTTGATGTGAGCATATCCCTTTGGTGTTCCTCGATCTGAGAATAGGATCGTCACTTGATGCAAGGATTCCGGTACTAGTGACCAGAAATCCCACTGCATCTCATCAGACTTGAGATTTGTCTGAGGGACGCGTTTTTGTGTGTGAATGAAGTCCGGGAATTTCAAGGGATCACGGATGAAGAAAACGGGAGTATTATTCCCAACAAGGTCCCAGTTGCCCTCTTCAGTATAGAACTTGACTGCAAATCCCCGAACATCACGTACGGTATCAGCTGAGCCTTTTTCTCCTGCGACAGTTGAAAAGCGGATGAGAAGGTCAGTCTTCTTGCCAATCTTTGAGAATATCTTTGCCTTGGTGTACTTGGTTATATCATGCGTGACCGTCAAGGTACCAAAAGCACCTGCACCCTTAGCATGTACTACTCTCTCTGGTATTCGCTCTCGATTGAAGTTGGCCAGTTTCTCAAGAAGATGAAAGTCTTGTAGCAGAACTGGTCCTCTCTCTCCTGCGGTAAGAGTATTCTGATTGTCTGCAACAGGGATTCCAGTTGCAGTTGTCATTCTCTTTTCCTTGGTCATGTGATTACACATCCTTCTAGTGTTGCATTCAGACACGATTTATACTGTAATAATTACTAAGTAGTAATGGTTATATTTAACCGTTTTGTCATATAGTTAGCAATTGAAAGAGAAGAGAGCTCAAAGAGTAGAAGATGGAATAGCAATGATAGTGACGGAGGACCAACTAATCTCAATCCTTAGGGATGGTGGGCATAAGGTCACGCCACAGCGCCTCGCAATCTGCAACTACGTTCTTTCGAGCAAAGAGCACCCAACTGCAGAACAGATTCACTCTAGGATGATTGAGAAACACCCAACCATCAGTCTGACAACCATCTATCACACGCTGGATCTTCTCAAGGAGTTGAATCTTGTACATGAACTAAGTCTAGATGACCATACCTCGAGGTTCGACCCCAATACGTCAGTTCATGTCAACGTGATTTGTCAGAAGTGTAACAAGATACAGGACTTCGAATCAGACAGTATCGATGAACTCTGGGCACGCATCATTGACGAAATAAAGACTGAACCCATAGGACAGCGCTTGGACCTCTATGTGCTCTGCGATGATTGCAGGTAACACCCGATAGTCCATGACAGAAAGGTTATATCGCCAGTCCGTTGAGGCCCCGAGTACAACCGAAGCTTGGAGAATCCAAGATGGCCAGCGCTTCAGCAAAGAAAACCGATGCAACGACTAAGCCAACAGATGTACTCATTGTTGGAGGTGGCATGGCGGGCATCAGTGCCGCCCTCGCACTTGCCGAGGGAGGTCACCACGCTCACATGATTGAGAGGACAGTCAGTATCGGTGGCAATTATGTTGCAATCTACAAGATTTTCCCGGCACTTGAGTGCAGTGCGTGTGTGATGACTCCGCTGACATCTTTTGTTGGAAAACACCCCAACATAACAATCCACTCACTCTCCACAGTAGAGAGGGTCACCGGTTCCAAGGGCAATTTCAAGGTGACCATACGTAAGAAAGCTCGCTATGTGAATGAGGATACGTGTACCGGATGCCAATCTTGCATTCAGAGCTGTCCAGTCGAAGTCCCAAATGAGTACGACTTTGGCCTCTCACTACGAAAGGCAATCTACATGAACTTCCCCCAGCAGATTCCACTCGTCGCGGCTATTGACAGGGACTCGTGTATAGGCTGTGGAACCTGCGCAGCAGTCTGTCCAAACGACTGCATCTTCTATGACGACGAGGATAGGCTGTATGAACTGAATGTTGGCTCGATAATAGTAGCAACTGGGGTCGAAGAGTATAAGCCGCTGGACTATGGAGAATACGGTTATGGGATCTTCCCCAATGTTGTGACTAGTCTAGAATACGACCGCCAGACTCACCCAACCGGACCCACTGATGCACACATGGTGCGTCCGTCGGACGGAAAGGAACCTGAGAGGATATTGTTTGTCAACTGTGTGGGAAGCAGGGACGTTCGGGAGAACGTTCAAGGCTACAGCAGTCACTGTAATAGAGTCTGTTGTTCATTTGGCTGCAAACTCGCGCAGGTGACTCGTATGCACTATCCAGAGGATCACTGCGAGATTATTTACTCATACATGGATATGAGAACTGCAGGGAAAGCCCTGGAGGAGTTTCTCTGGGACACACAACACAACAAGGGTATTAGGTTCATCAGGGGAAGAGTTGGCGAGATATATGAAGACCCTGATACCAATGACCTCTCGGTTAAGCTCGAAGACACTGAAACTGGAAAAATCACGGAGCTAGAGAATATCTCCATGGTTGTTCTGAACTCAAGTTTCAGACCCAGTGAAGGTACCGAGGAGCTAGCCAAGATCCTGAAGATTGAGATTGACGAAGCTGGATATATCAAAGAACTACATCCGAACGGTTCGGCCTTGGAAACTACACGTCCGGGAATCTATGTTGCAGGTTGCGCCCACGGTCCGAAGGACGGCACGGATTCCGTCAATGAGGGCAAAGGTGCTGCCATGGCCGCTCATTCTACTCTTCCAATACCGAATCCTCCAGAGGTTGAGAAACCTCCGCCTCTGGAAACTGGCGACGAGCCCAGAGTCGGAGTCTTCATCTGCCACTGCGGCGGGATTATTGGGGATGTCATAGATTCGCCGGGCCTGGCCGAGTGGGCAAAGGACCTGCCGAATGTTGCCTATTCGACCGATTACATATTCATGTGCAGCGATCCAGGACAACAGCTTGTGACAGAGGCCATTCTTGAGCACAATCTCAATCGCGTGGTTGTTGGGTCATGCTCACCCCTTCAGCATGAACAGACATTCAGAAGTGCCCTTGAGGCAGCAGGACTCTCGGGTTACTACCTGGTTGGTCCAGTAGGCCTTCGCGAACAACTGACACTTGTGCATGCCAATGCACCGCCTGACATGCGCCAGGAGAAGGCACAAGACATGATTCGGAGTGCCGTTGCAAAAGCGGTGAACAATGAGATTGTGCCGCTCAAGGAGGTCCAAGTGACAAGGACTGTGATGGTGGTGGGCGGTGGTGTTTCTGGGATGACTGCCGCATTGGACGTCGATAGAAAGGGCTTCGACGTGATTTTGGTTGAGAAGCAAGAGAAGCTTGGTGGAAGACTGAATGACCTTCAA
>JAEORS010000130.1:0-5962 GCA_016840795.1 Candidatus Thorarchaeota archaeon
CCTTACTGCCATGTCAGGACAGAATATCCAACATCGCCCGCAGGTACCATTCTTGATCCAGAGGCAGTTCTCTGGACTATGGACCGGGCGTTGCGCACGCCATCCTCCAGTCTTGTATCTCTTGGCATTACCAGGTTCGATTATGTTTCCGGCCATTGGGATTTCATCGAATTTCTCGCTCATCCGATTTGTGCCTCCTTCACTGCTCTTTCCATTGCTGCTTTGTTCAGGTCGCCTACCTTACCCGGATATCGTTCCACAACCTCCTGGATTACGGTCTGAATCCTAACCATTCCAGTGGCCTTTACAGCGGCCGCCAAAGTGGGCATGTTGTAAAATGGCCTGCCCATGATATCAAGCGCAATTTCAGTGGCGTCTACGGTCACGACTTTCCCCCCTCTGAATCCGTATTTGTTCCGTATCTCTTCCGGGCTCATGGTCGCGTTGAGTACAAGAGTCCCATCTTTCTTCAGACCGTCAGTGGGGTCCACAACTTCCAGGAGCGTCGGGTCTATACAGATGACGACGTCCGGGTCGTAGACCTGAGCATAAACCTGAATGGGCTTCTTGCTGATTCTCAGGAACGCTCTCACGGGAGCTCCTGTACGCTCAGGGCCAAACTCTGGGAAGGCTTGGATGTAGTTGCCTTCCTCCAGCGCCGCCTTTCCCAGCATTTGGTTGCTGGTGACCACACCCTGACCGCCGCGCCCATGCCATCTCGTTTCAATCACACCACGTGCAAAATCGAGCGCCATCTCTTTCCTTCACCTACACAAGAGAAGCTTCTAAGCTGGCTCCTTGTGCCCTGCTTATGTATTTAGTGGATTGGCAACGTCAGAAATCAGGGATTCGTGGTCAAGACAACGTGATTCAAAATGAATCTGTCACCTATAGCCTCTTCTTAACTGCTAGGAGGACCAATACGACCGAAAAGACGCTGGCAATCGATGCCAGTACTACAAGTTCAGTGCCTATATCCGAAAGAAAGATGAACAGCACTCTTACTGTCACAGTATGAAACGCTTCGAGTCCAGAGGCGTCTTTCACAGCTAATATGACCTCGTGAACTCCAACAGACAAGTACCTCAGATTGTATGTGATTTCCGACTGGGTCCATGTCCCTGTTGCTTGATCCGCCCCATTCAAAGAGATGCGATAACTAAGAGGGAACTGGTCGGATGTTCTCCACACGATCTGAGTATCAGCACCCTCTGCCATTAGAACCTCATCGGTATGGTTGAGAACGGGACGGTCATTGTCAATGAGTCGACGAGGGTCATTATCTTGCGCGCCGGCAGATCCGGACACATTGTAGGGGCCTGGAGGGGAGTAGTCCGACCAGAAGTTCCCCAACCATGTGTTATTGTTTCCTCTGTCTATCGAGTTGGTCCAAGGTTGTGTCACTTGGGAGTTCCAGCCAATAAGGTTAGCCGAAATCGTGTTGTTCAAAGAGCCAGCAGATATGTCCAACCCCGCCCCTCCATTCCCGTAGATTCTGTTCTCCACAGATGAGCAATTTCGGGCCGTTTGAAATGCTATTCCGACAGAGCATGCGTAAATTGTACTCTCCGAGATGCTGCAAGACTGGCTGTCCAACACGTATACTGCATAACCGGCATCATAGATGATATTTCGAGATATCTGGACTCCCTCAGAAACCTCGCAGTAGATTGCATACTCCGTTCCAACAAAGACGCAGTCCTCCACTCGACAGTTACTAACGTTAGCTAACCTCAAGCAGGTGCCTGCTAGCGCGCGGAGGAAACAATTCTGAATCACGATGTAGGATGAAACGTCCATTATCCGGATACAAGGACTATCCGCTGAGATGTTGAATCCTTCAATGATGTACGGGTTGTTCCGGGATCCGTTACCGGGCAGACCCAGGTTCGCCATTTCGCTTTCATTGTCAACCAGCAAAGGGGGGTCGCCATCAGTCTGTGCAGCTGTAAATGGAACCTCGGAGCACTGAATTTGTACAGAGGATGGGACCGATTCGGCAATCAACGGTATCACAGTCAAGACGGTGGGCAGGACAAGGAGCATTACTATAGCAAGGGCAGTCCGGCCGTTTCTTGATGCACTGACAAGCCTACTCAAGACAGACCCACCACAACTGAATGGAAGACTTGCACAGAAAACAGTTTCCTACAACGCCGAATTCCCTAGCCATTCATCAGGGAGGCATGACAACTATCTGAACGCTGGTTAGCGGGTTCTGCGTTTCAGGATCTATGGCCTCAAACGTATCAAACGCCATCTCGTACTCGAATCTTTGCTCTCGTTTCTTCAGTTCATGAGCAACTCGAACAGAGAGACCTACGCCTTTGAATCCGTAGCCCCTTATTGCCACCATCCTGCGGTCACTTCTCACTAGGTCTCTCACTGTCGCGGCAATCTTCGAGATGTTGATTTTACCAGCTTTGTAAGATATCTCTAGTAGAACGTAGTCGTTGGTCGGAAAGACTGCCACATCGTCCTCCAGATTCAACGATATCCTCTCGTCCCTGAGTCTGAGCTGTTCAGGAATTCGGTCACGAATTGCCATAGTAGACTTACTTACCAATGGCGTCTAATCAACTTGGTGAGAGTGTGTGGACATAACCCAACCCTCATATGCGGTGTCCATTTAGTATGAAACAGACGACCTGTCAAGAGTGGAGATAGTCCAGTATGGATAGAAACAGGGCGATTGCAGCTGCAATTGTAATAATCGTCGTGTCCTCGGGAATAATCGTGGCGGCATGGACCGCAATCAATAGACCTGATGTTAGAATCGGTTATCTTGAGAAGGATCTCCATCAACTCGCATTTCGTGTGGCGCTTGTTAATGGATGGTTTGAGGAGGAGGGGATTTCTGTGGAGCTCAAGGTCTATGGCAATGGAGCTTTGGAAATGGACGCCTTCCTGGGAGATGAGATAGATATGGGCTATCTTGGCGCCGCTCCAGCTCTAACCAAACGAATCAACCAAGACATAATGGTCACCATTCTCGCAGCAGTCAATCTTGAGGGCTCAGCCATAATGGTGAGGAAGGCTGACTATGATGATGGAACAATTACACACGTTGCCAATCTCACAGGGAAGTCGGTACACATCCCCGGACCTTCCACAGTTCAGGCTTTTCTCCTAAGGCTTGCTCTCAACCAATCAGGGTTGAGTCCCTCAGACATCACTACTCTGACCACACTTCCTTCATTCATGGCAGAGTCCCTATCGGCGGCGGAACCTGCCTTTGTGGCTTGGGAGCCATTCAATGCTAGGGCCGAGTATGATGGTCTGGCTGTCCCTCTTGTCCTCTCCGGTGAAATCTGGCCACGTCATCCCTGTTGCGTGGTCGCATCGTCGAACTCTTTCCTGGCCTCTAGTCCTGATATTGTTCAAACCGTCATCGATATCCATGTCCGCGCTGAGGAGTGGATTGTTGCCAACCCGATCGCTGCAATCCAGATTGCTTCAGAGTGGTTGGAGATGGAAGATGCTGTTTCTGCAGTTGAAACCGCTTTCAACAGAATCATCTTCGATTACAGTGTGAATCGTACTGGGATTGAGATGTACCTCTCATACCTCATAGACCAGGATATCCTGCTTCCTCACAAGATTCCTCTTGATATCGAAGCATTCCTAGGCAGCTTCATCAACACAACATTCGTCGAGAGCACCTAGACTCTTGAAAGCGACAGAAACAAAAGAAAGACTCGATGTTCAATTCACTTGACGATGTCATCACCAGTGCAGGATGCAGGGAATGTTGCTGTTGAGAAGGCACGCCATCATGAAATACCGTGGTTTCTCGAGTCCAATATCATTCGTTGGGCATTGGCTAGCCTCATTCTAATCTTACTCTGGGTCGTAATCGCGTTCTTCTCAAGAAGTACTATCATTGAGGTGATAGAGGCCTTCATCATACTGTCCACTGAAGGCGACAGCGGCGGATTCGTTCTGGCAGATCACGCTGCCCAGAGCCTGTTCATTGTCACGGTTGGTTTCTGTGTTGCAGTCATAACTGCCGTTCCGCTAGGTATTGCAATAGGACGGTACAGCATCGCTGATTCTGTTCTCGGACCCGTTGTGGAGGCCACACGTCCTATTCCACCGATAGCATGGATTCCTCTCTCTCTTCTGATATTCACAAGTCTCCTATCTGCGCAAGTCTTCATCATTTGGATTGGCGCCTTCTTTCCAATCCTAATCAACACGACCACAGGAGTCAAGCGAACGGAGCCTGTGCACATCGATGTTGCAAAGACCTTCGGGGCCTCTGAATCACGAATCCTGACATCAGTTGTAATCCCTTCCGCGGCACCTGAGGTGTTTGCCGGGATGCGAATCGGATTTGGCATTGGCTGGATGTGCTTGGTGGCAGCTGAGATGATTGGAAGCAACAAAGGTCTCGGGTATCTTATTTGGACAATGCAACAGGTAGGGTGGACAGGTGCAGTAATCGCAAGCATGCTCGTAATAGGCCTGATAGGTTTCCTGATAAGCTACCTACTCCTGATGATCGAGAAGAGGCTTCTTAGGTGGAGACAGGAGGTCGCTGTCTAGTCTGACGTTTCATCGCTTTCTCTTGCTCAACTCTAAGAATATCGAGGATCTTTGCACGATACTCAAGACATTCTGGAGACGCCCTGTTCCGCGGTTGCGCCAGGTCTATCTTGTACTCAGCAATTATCGATGATGGGATGTTGCTCATTACGAGGATTCTGTCTGAGAGAAACACCGCCTCGTCTACGTTGTGCGAGACAAACAGGACAGTCGAGCCTGTTTCCTCACTGATTCGCAAGAATTCTGCCTGAAGGTAGTTCCTAGTCTGAGCATCCAAATTGGAGAGCGCTTCATCGGCAACAAGGATATCTGGTTTGGTGATGAGGCTCCTAGCCATTTCGGTCTTCCTTGCCTGACCTCCAGAGATCTCATGTGGCAAGTTGTCTTCCAAGCCATTCATTCCGACAAGAGATATGATGTCATCAGAGAGAGCCCTCTTCTTCTCCTCTGGTAATCCAGTGATCTCGAGACCATATTCGATATTTCCTCTCACGGTCCTCCATGGAAACAAGGATTCTTGCTGGAAGATGAAACCTACTCTGTTGTGTCCCGGTCCAACAGGAATGCCGTCAATCAGTATCTGCCCTTCATCTGGTTCTAGGAGTCCTGCTATGACTTTCAACAGAGTTGTTTTTCCACAACCTGAAGGTCCGACGACGCTAAGGAACTCTCCGTCTTTAACATCGAAGGTTATGCCGTCCAAGACCTTCGTTTCTCCGTCATCGCCGTTGTGGTACGACTTAACTATCTGTCTGACAGAGAGTTCGGGCATACGTTTCACCTTGAGAATAGGCCACCTGCTGTTGTTATATAATGTGCCATTGCGCGATGCGATGTCTGCCGGTGGCACTTGTGCTAATAAAGTACAAAAAGGCGACTCCCCCTCATTCAATCATTAGATGAACCACCATTTGCCAAGCGTCGAGGCGCTTGGGACTCAAATGGCAGATGTTCATGTTGTGCGGATGGTAGTCCACCTTGACGACGCCCAAGACACTCTTTGAGATTGAGGATGACAAGAGCACTACAGCTATAGCTGTGGGTGATGTGACAGGCTCCGGTACTTCGGAGCTATGTACAGGAGACAGAGACGGAGTCCTTAGACTGTATGACGCTAACACCCCTGAGATTGAGTTCCTCGCACAGCGTGACCTTGAAGGTAGTATTCTCTCTGTGAATATTGCAGATGCTAACAACGATGGTGTTATGGAGATTATAGTAGGTCGCAGCTTGGCTCCCGGAGAGGTTCCCGGTCAATCTGGTACGCTCCAAGTCTATAGGTTTGCTCCCAGTGGGCAACTGGAGATGCTCGCTGAATACCCGGTGGATCGGTTCATCACCACCGTTATGGTCACGGACGTTACCGGGGACCACAAGAATGAGATTCTAGTTGGCGGGAGCGACTCCACACTTC
>JAEORS010000131.1:0-5954 GCA_016840795.1 Candidatus Thorarchaeota archaeon
TACCCCATTGCCGGGAGGACGTCCTCAAGATGGGTGTACTTCTCGAAGGTGTCCTTAATGGAGCCCGCCGCAAAAGGTCGGGGATCTACGATTGTGGCTCCGGCCTTACGTGCAGCAACGTACCCTGCACCGTAGGGCATCTCACCATGCGTAACAGTAGGACCATCCTCAACGACGAGAACTCTCTTGCCTTTGATAAGAGTCCAGTCTTCAACACTGACCGGCGAAGCCGCTTCGATTATGATCGCTTCAGGGTTCACATCCATGATGTTGTTTCTGACTTCCTCCACAAAGTCATAGTCCGCTGTTTCGACCTTGTTGATAACTACCACGTCTGCCATTCTTAGGTTAGTTTCACCTGGGTAGTATGATATCTCGTGGCCGGGTCTGTGAGGGTCGGCTATGACGATGAGCAGATCCGGTTCGTAGAATGCGAAATCGTTGTTCCCACCATCCCAGGTGATCACATCTGCTTCCTTCTCTGCCTCCTCGAGAATCTTGCCATAGTCAACACCAGCGTATAGTATAACACCGATGTTGATCATGGGTTCGTACTCTTCTCGTTCCTCTATCGTACAGTTGTACTTTTCAAGGTCCTCTAGAGTACCGTAGCGTTGCGAAATCTGTGTTGTTAAGTCCGGATCATATGGCATCGGATGTCTGATGTTCACAGGTCTAAGACCCAGGTCCACTAAGATCTGATTCACACGACGCGAGGTCTGACTCTTCCCACAGCCTGTCCTCACCGCGCAGACTGCAACGACGGGCTTTGAGCTCTTGAGCATCGTGGTGTGGGTCCCCATAAATCGAATGTCAGCACCGATGCTGTTGACCCAAGCTATCTTGTGACCGACTGTGTCATACGAAAGGTCTGAGTATGCAAGAATGCATTGCTCCACTCCGAATTTCTCAACCAGCTCAGGGAGCATCTCTTCAGGGAAGATCTTGATACCCTCAGGATACAGCTTACCAGATAGCTCGGGAGGGTACATTCTATCTCCAATCCCGGGTATCTGCTCCGCTGTAAATGCCACCACTTCATAGTCCTTGTTTTCTCTGAAGTGCACGTTGAAGTTGTGAAAATCGCGTCCTGCTGCGCCCATTATGATTACTTTCTTCCTAGTCATCTCTGTTTCCTCCACAGGAGGTAGTCGAAAGTGATAGTCCTCGGGGCACAAACGCACGTTATGAAATTAGCGGTGTGAATGTAGGTCGAGTCATTCACCTTGGAACGGAAATGACGATTTTAAGACATAAGTGACGATTAATAATGACTGTGATTATTTGGAGACTCATTGAGAAAATCGGAAACATAACACCTAGGTTTAAATATCCTTCATGCGTGATATAAAGGAAGAGTGTCCTGAGGAGATACTCGCCGCCTGTCACTGGGGTGCCGCTTTGAAACTGACTGAGCTGGCAGAGAATGCCGTTAGGCTACTAAAGGAGAGTGGGGAGGAAGGAATTCGAAGTGATATCCTTGCGGACCTTCTTGAAACCCCCAAGCGTCGAATATACGATGTAATAGCAGTTCTGAAGTCGTTGGGCCAAGTATCAACCAAGCGCAGGTTTGATGGCACAACCATAACTTGGATTGACCAAACCAAGAATCATGTTGACCGTGAAGAGTTTGAAGCAGTCAAGGCACAATTCGAAGAGGTCAACAATGAGCGCATGAACCTCCAACTTGAGGTGGCGCAGCTGAAGGAGCAGCTCCGGATCACGAAGTCCAGATTGAAACGAGATGTCAGGGTTGTCGAATCGGCTGGAAAGACAGAGTTTGATACTACACAGATCAGAGTACGGGCTCTATCAAGCTCTGGCATCAAGAGAGTCGGTGATTCAGGAATCGAGGTTGTCATAGAAACGAATGAACCCGGCATGATTATAGATCCGACAGTCGTTGAGCCGGATGAAACGGAGGCTCTGCTGCGGAATCTCCAAAGACTGTAGACTCAGTCCTTTGGGAAACGAATCTCAACTGCGGCTCCTCGTCTAACTGATTTCAGCGTTTCAAGTGTTTCATGATCTGAAGTGATTCGGCCGAGGACCGTGACCTGACTGAACGTTGTCATGTCTTCTAGATAGATGCAAAGATTGTCTCCCAGTGGCATATACGCGACATCTCCTCGTTTCACTTCTTTGGTTGGTTTGACGTTCCCCTTTCCGATACCGAGAGTAATCTGCATCTCATTCCTAATGAGAGCTGCTCTCCCCTCAATCGGTAGTTTCACCTTTACTTCCTCCAAGATTAGTGGAGCGTTGACTCTCTCCATCACCGCGTGAAGTATCGTTCCCCCTTCAAAGTCAAATTCCAAAAGTAGGTCAGTCTGAGTCATCTGAGCCACGACTGATTGCTGAGACCAAGCCCCTAAAATCTCCTATGCATAGTCTTGTCGGCAAAAGCTTAATTGTGGCAGGACCAAGACTGACTCGGAGTGGATTGGGCTGTATAGACCCAAACTTGACGTTGCATTTGTAGTTGACACAACCGGTTCGATGAAGGATGATATTCGGGCGGTGAAGGACAGTCTATTCGACATCGTTGAGAAGGTTGTCACACGAACCAAGGGACTCAGTATTAGGTTTGGGATTGTATCCTATAGAGACCATCCTCCGCAGGATCGAACCTATGTGACGAGGATATTCGATTTTACTAGCAATATTAAGACAGTTCACAAAGAGATCTCGAAGCTCAAGCCATCAGAAGGCGGTGACACGCCAGAGGCCGTGGCTGACGGGCTTCATGATGCAAGATCACGCCTCTCTTGGGACATGAACGCTTACAAGGTGTTGTTGCTTGTAGGCGACGCACCCCCGCATGGTCGAGAATATAACTCGTTGGCGGATGATCACTTCCCAGACGGCTGCCCAAAGGGCCACGATCCTAAGAACGAAGTTAGGGAGCTCAAGAGAATATTCGGAACTACGGTGTTCATATTCGTGTGTGGATGCAATCCCTTGGTCAAGGAGTCCTTCAAGAGCATTGCGCAAGCAGTGGAGGGCGGAAGATACTACTCCCTCCAAGAAGCTCACGAGCTGCCAAATGCCATTCTGGAGATACTTGAAGGTGTTAGTGACCTTATCGAAGCTGACCGCCGAGTCCTCGCCTTCTATCAGGCCAATGACGGATCTTTTGATATAGGAGCGGCATCGTCTGAGCTCGGCCTGGAACTACGCGAGATGAAGACCTCACTCTCCCGCCTACTTGAGTTGGGTAAGATTCCCGAATGGCCCAAAGGACGACCTCTCGAGGCATCGCAAATGGGCCTATCCGTTGTTATGGGAAACGTTCCTGATGCCTTGGTTGCGGGCAAGCCATTCAAGTATGATCTTAGGGTCAAGAATCCTAGCTCTGCAGTAGTCGGAATCAGAATCATAGTTTCGCTGATTACCGAAGATGGCGTGTCAGAAGTAACAAATGAACGACACGAGGTGAGTCCCAACACTGACCAGATTATCGGGATGAATTTGGTGCCCATGTCCTTTGAGAAAGGAAAGGCGAGCATCAGAATTCAGGTTCTCTATGGCTCTAAGTCCCTACAGACGAAGATATACAATACTCGCCTCTACTGAACTGTCAAAATGGGGAAGGTGTAGTGGATGTCAATAGACGAGGATATTGCTACCAGACTTCAAGCGCTGTACGCCAGCGGAAACTCTCTGGGTTATCTCTGCTCAAGGCTTCCTGATACGGGTCTTCAGACCGGTTGGGTCGAACGCGGACTGACTGCAAAGGGTCTGAAGGGCACTCTCAAGACTAAGTCCAATCAGGAGCGTTACATAGCTCCAGCGGACCAAGCAGTCCGTTTGATGTCTGACAGAGCCATAGATACTCCTCGACGCTCTGGCCTTCTGATCACAGGTGAACAGGGTCTTGTAGAAGACAAACTGGTTGTCTTTCTAGGTGATCTGAAGGAATCTCCTTCAGGGGGCAAGCAAGTAGTGACATTCTGGTCAAAGGGATATTCACCCCATGATATCGTGCGCCTTGTTATCAAGCATGGACTTGAAGAATCCATTTCCGCGGAGTTCGAGGAGCCGAACATCGACTATGTTGAACAACTCCGGGCAGACTACTCAGACAGAATGGTAATGGAGGGAATCTCCCTGAAGATACCAACAGGCAAGTTCAACCCCGCAACGTGGATGAAAGAGTCCGTGAAGGGGCTGAGCGGACCGTCTGACGAGGTGCTCTTCCACACTGACAAGCTGAAACAGATTCCCGCATTTGCTCTCCTTTTCAGCAGATGGCTTCTAGACCTGGATCTGTATCAGAGTCTGAAGAAAGGAATAGCATCGTGTCTATTCATGAGGGAAGATGCGTTGGAATTTGCCATGTGGGACTCTCCAAAAGGACTAGCAACATTCGTCATATTCGTAAACAATCCCCTTGAAGAGGTTGCCCGCAAGTACCTGCTACCTGCTTGGCTAGCTAAGGGTCAAAGCATTGGACCGCCAACGAAGACAGGAGAAGTGCTAGTCATCAGTCCCAAAGCAGATGCGCCATCTGTCAAATCGACTAAGGGAGTCGAAACTCCTCCCGCTGTTCAAGCTCAGGAATCTGAGATAGAGGGAATCCTTGAGCAGATGGAAGGTCTGGAGAGTCGTCTTGAAGACGTTCCACTGGAGGGCCTCCTGAGAAGACTCGAGTCGGTTGAAGATCGGGCAAGGAAACTAATCGAAGTTTTCAGCGAGCTAAGAAAGATTGAAGGACGTCAGGAGTCAGAGAAACCTGCAGAAAAGACATCACTGAGTCTAGTGCAAGAAAGCCTGAATGAGATTGTTGGGCGCCTTGAATCACTTGGTTCCAGACTGGAAGAGATAGAGAAGAGAGCGTCAGAGATCATCAAATAGCAGGAGGTCCGGATTACCTTGTCTAGGGATGCCAAAGAAAGCTTGACTAGTAGACTTCAGTCCCTAAACCAGACAGTCGCAGTGCTTGAGGAGGTGAACGCTCGACTCAAAACCATTCAGGATACCCTAATCCCCCTCTCAGACAGTGCGGAGAGCATGCTGTACAATCAGACAGAAAAGGAGGCCGAGTCTACAAGTCTTCAGTCCTTGCTAAATCAGATAGAGATCGTCGCGAGATTGCTTGAACAGGTAGAACTTGAAACAGGCGTCCTGGAGAAGAGAATCTCCACTATCGAGCGTTTCAAGACTCGTTAGAGTGGCTAGCATCATGGGCCGAAGGTGTCAGTCTTTCTATTGCTTCAGCCAGCAGGCCTTCAAAGACATCTGAAGAGAATTCGCTTATGTTGTGAATCCTGAGTCTGACTTCTTCTAGCTGAGCAGCAGTGCTGGTTTCTGCTGATCCTTCACCCAGCTGGAACAGCTCTATTCGGTATCGATCCTTAGAGGCTAAGGCCTGCAAGAACGGTCGAGCGGCATCTAGCTCCTTTGCGATGTCCGTTGTAAAGACCAGCGCAAGCATTGGAATCTCAGGTCCAAAATCCTCTAGGTATTCTATTATGGATCGAAATGCACCCGAAACACTCGACTGGCCACCCACCTCTGCTACAGTATCCAACAATGAATAGATCATTGACACAAGGACCTCGTCAGAGGATAGCTCTGTTGAGAACTGAACACTTGTTCTTATCGTGTTTCCTTTTTGAATTGAGAACTTAGAAGGATTCTCTGAGACATTCACAATTCCAATCTCTCCATCGTTTCTATTTGTAGAGAGATTCTGTATCGTGTGCATGGCTGCCAGGGTAGCTATCTCTATTCTGGAAGACTTGCTCCCCAACCTTGAAAGAAACTCAGTTGACTCTGGGACTATGCTGACAAACGGTCTGAGTTTCCTTCTTGTAGACTGCAGTGTCTTTAACTGGACGTCCCTTATCCCCATGGACGCGCCAGTAGAAACGCATAGAACTATGTTGATAGGTCTGAACATCTGAGAAGGTCGGAATCCAATGTCTCTATGAGGCAGCCTTACTAGATCA
>JAEORS010000015.1:0-20887 GCA_016840795.1 Candidatus Thorarchaeota archaeon
GAACGTCCTGCCGCCGTACAGAATGCAGTCGTTGGTGACACCCATGGCCCTGTTGTCGTTCTTGGCCACGGGCCCGATTGGTGCAACTCCATGCCCGGTTCGAATCTTACCGGGGTCAAACTTGAGTTCGTGAAGTTTGTGCACACCGACTTCGACAACACGTGCGGATATCTGCACTGAGCCTGCGATAGAGGCAGTGGGTGTAAGGAGACAGTATAGGTCGGAAGTTGACACTCCGCACTTCTCAGCGATGAACTCCGTGACAAACTCAGGAGGTGGAGTTCTCGTTTCGAGGACAATCACACTCATCTTTGCCTTGTCCTTGTAGTCAAGCTCCTTGTAGAGCTTCTTCTCGACCCCTGCGAGAGCTCTAGCAGGACCCGACCCCATTGCGAAGTACTTCCCCTCGTCACTTTTGACATCTACGACCCATCCAGCATACTGGGATCCCAAGGTGGCAATCTTCGGATGGTCCGTACTGACCACAACCGCTGGCAGAGTCATATCACCAATGTGCATTTGTGTGACTCTGACCGCGCCAAGGCCTCCCAGACATACCTCCCCGACGAGCCTTCCTGCCTCGATTCCTCCGGGAACATCAATGCCTGCATCAATCAGAGTAGCTCCATTGCCCTGTTCGGTCACAGCGCAATTCAGCTCGTCTTTCTTATCCAGCATCTCTTTGACAATCTCAAATGCCTTCTCGTTTACGCTTGGGTTCATTTCATTCTCTCCTCAGAGCAAGTGCTCATTCTTCGATGTTCGAAGATAGATCTCGACTTTCGGGTCGCCCTCTGCAAAATCACCCATGAACTTGGACCATTTCTCATTCAGGTCTATGCTCTCAGTCAGAAAATCTGGTCTTCTAGATTGGAGATATCTCAAGTAGTAGTTTGTGAACTCCCTCTCAGACATCCCACTGAACTTGTAGGTAGGGAGTAGTGAGTCCATCTTCCCAAGGCAGAGTATCATTCCCTTTGTGGCTTCGACGCCCACGCGCTCTGCCATATCGCCCACCACAATGATGGTGCCCCCCTTCATCCTTACGCCAGCCAGAGTATCCACATTACCTTTTACAGCAACGAAACCCTTTCGCATATGCGATCCCATTTCTCTTCCCACACTACCGGCGATGTAGACCCGACCACCCTTCATTCCATCAGGGCTTCCGCGATAACCTGCACAGAGGTAATCTGCTGCATCTCCCTCAATCTGGATATTTCCTCCCTCCATCTCTGCAGCAGCCCATGGTCCCACGGAGCCTTTGACATGAATGCGTCCCGCAATCATCTCTGCCCCAAGATACATCCCCACGTCACCCTCTACGGTTATCCTCCCACCATTCATGCCCTTGCCAATCATCTTGACATTCCTCAGGTTCCCGCTCACTACAATCTCAGTCTCGTCCGGCGAGCTGCCTGACTCTCCAGAAACATCAAAGAACGTCTTCAACTCGAGAGTCTGGTTCCCCTGTAGAACTGGCAGACTCCCTATCTCCGACGCACTCTTCCCAGCAAAGTGCGAAGGCGTTATTGTGTCTGCTTCCAGAGGAATGTCTGGTTCCTTGGTCAGTTTCAGATACACCGTCATCTGTCAGACCTTCTTGGTGTCGCCTTTTGGAAACTTACCACCTGATAAAAGCTCTGCACAACTCGCGCAGTCATCATGAGCCGTTTGTAGTAACAAAGAAATAGCACATTGCCGCTGCAATCAACACGACTCACAGCTACTAATCTGGTGTTCGAGATGGAGATAAACGGTGTACCTGTAGAGGACACATTTGCAGAAGCATTCAGCATGCACATGAATAGGACAATAATCACAGCCTACGATCAAGAGTGGGCATACACGACTGCAACGGAAGCCACTGGATTTGGCACTTCAGTCATAATGGCACCTGCGGAGGCAGGAATTGAGTATCTTCTCGGTCCAGATGAAACTCCTGATGGCAGACCTGGTGTGAGGGTGATCTTCGCAGTGGGTTCCAAGAAGAAACTCGAACCGCAATTGCTAGCACGTCTTGGTCAATGTGTTCTCACAAGTCCTACAGCGAGCGCTTTCGATGACACTCCCAATGCCAAGGACTTGTATGAGATTGGCAAGAAGGTGGCCATGTTCGGTGACGGCTTCCAAGTCAAGAAGGGACCAATCGATGGAAGGGTTCTCTGGCTAATCCCGCGAATGAGTGGCACCTGTGTCATGCAGAACATGTTTGGTCGAGTGAAGGGCGTTGCCGGTGGAAACATCATCTATTGCTGTGAGGACGTCAAAAGCGGCATGGAAAGTGGAAAGGCTGCAGTGAAGGCTATAGAGAAGGTTGAGGGTGCATACACGCCATTCCCAGGAGGTCTCGTGGGTTCTGGATCCAAACCATCGTCACGATACAAGGTGTTGTTTGCTTCAACAAACGAGAAGTTCTGTCCAACCCTCCGTGCCTTGGTTCCCAATACTGAGATTCCAAAGGGCAGCGAGTTTGTGCAGGAGATTGTGATAAACGGCCTCACAGAGAAAGATGTTGCCAATGCAACAAAGGTAGCTATCGAAGAGGTCTGTAAGCACCCAGGTATCACGAAGATGACAGCTGGGAACTACGGTGGCAAGCTTGGAGAGTATCAGATCCGTTTGCATGATCTGTTCAAATAGGTCACAATATTGCCACGTCTTACCCTAGAACCGCATTAGAGGCTGTTCATGACTTTCCTTGCTTTCTTGACTACCGACTTGATGTCACTCTCTATGAAAGGCTCCACGAACTCTCTGACTGCCGTTCTAAACTCAGGATTACCTATGAAGGGCTCCATGGCCTCTATGATGAAACCGATGCGATTGCCCGGAAAGTATTCGGTGTGACTCAGAAGAGCTTCAAGAATGTCTGAAGCTGTATCTGGGAAGGCTTTGGCAATCTTCGTTAGAGCACGAACCGAATGTCCTTGAAGTACAATGCTCTTGTCACTCAAGAACTCCGTGAATTTGCCAATCAGTTTGGGAGTTCGCTCAAGCTTGTCAACGGATGAAATATTGCCCAGAGTGCAGACTGCCTCCCAGCGAAGGACCGGGGCTTTGGCCTCAAGATTTGAAACAAAGAGCTCTACATGGGGATATAGCAGGTCTGGCACGTCTTCAGATAGAAGAGAGGCCAGCTCTGCACATCCGCTCTGCACTCTCCTGTCTTCTGATCCGAGTCCTTCAATCAAGTCATCCAGGTATACCGAAACATTCTCCGAGATATGCATCTTGTATAGGTCCTTGGGTCTGGTCCCATCCTCCCATTTCCCAGCCAAGATTCTGTGAATGTCAACCTTTGTCATCCGTCTTACAATCCACCCTTCAAAGTATCTGACGGACCTGTTGTAACCCCCTCACATAAAGAGTAAACCGTCTGGGGCTCATGGTCCCGTGACACTGTCGAAACCTTTATCTCAATCTCATCTGCGGACTCCAATCTGACGCCCTTTGGTGTCATAACGGATGCCCCAGTAGCTCAGACCGGTTAGATCGCCTCCTTGGTAAGGAGGAGGCCGCGGGACTTCATGGACATCTGCGCCATGGAGCGCGAATTCGAATCCCGCCTGGGGCTCCACTCTATACCTAGATTGACCATCCTACTCAAACCGGTAGTAGACTACTTCCACAATTTTACTCATCGGGACAATGACTCTTGCCGTCTGTGTCTTGTACTGGGATTTCTCATCCTGCGAGGTCGGTCTATCGACTTCGATGTAATTCCTGCCGACATGCTTGATGACGCCCTTTATCGTCTTGAGCGGTGCATCACTTGCATTCGTATCCACGACAACCTTTACTGGAACTGCCGCCTCCATGAGGTCCTGAAACTTGTTCATCATACTGTCTTCACCTGGTCAACCCATAGTATAATTGAAATCCGACTTATAGTTTGGCCATAGTGCACTGACAACGCCGGACTCTGGCCGTTTCATGAATTTGAACTTGCATACTAGCCCGAATTCGAGAATTCAAAGACCATTCGCTTTGGTCCAATCTTCTACAATCTGTTCAGTATGTAGGCTACTGTTGTCTCTAAGCCTCTCGTCATCGCGAATTCGAGATAGAGACCTGACCACGAGATACATACCTATTGCAGCCAGTACAAGAATACCAACAGATAATCCGATGATGAAGCCCAGCACTTCCTGTACAGAATAATAGCTTGAGGTTGCCACGAGGATGGCCAAGAGTGACATGGGTATTGTGAGAATACCGATGCCGGTACGGAGTTCGGCCAAGTGGGTCCTCTTCTCCGCCTCAATGGTTCTGATTATTGCCAGCGCTGTCGTAAGATCCAATAGTTCGTGGTTCGCTAGTCCTGTTTTCAAGTAAATCACATTCTGTCTATCTCTTGCGGCTTTGTCGTTTTCGAAGTAGCCGACGAGCCTCATCAGGTCCGACCAATTCTGAAATCTTCTCGAGGGCGTCACCTTCATCCAGCTCGTCAAGCCATTTGTCTATTTCTCGTTGGACTTCAGGTGATAGGTCCCTGGCATGCTTCTTCAGTCTGCCCTTCCTACCCTTGCCAAAATCCTCTGGTCCTAGCAGGCTCAATGTCATCGCACCTGTATCCTCTTTTTATTCATTCGATATGACACTTAGCATTTCCGCGCTGCTATTAGATTCGCAGAAGGGGTCTCTGAAGGGCTAGCCTGTCCGCCAGTCTTATATCAGAAGATGGAGGACCTGCGGTTGTGTGGCTTGGTGACTGAGGTTGGCGGGAATTCGCATTTGCTATTGCATTTACCATGTGGCTTGCGAAGCCTCCCCAGAAGATCATCATGTTCTTTGTTGTGCCGAATGTGGTGAGTGCCTATTTCGTCTGTATTGATGCAGCAATTGCATATCATCTAAGTTGAGGATAATGACTCAGTGCCAGTTAGGCTGTCAGGATGGCCTAGCTTGGCTATGAAGACCTGTTTCTTGCATTGGAGAGCGAACCATCAAGAAACTCCTGTGTTCCACCCTTCTCACGACTGCCGTCACCAGCCTGAGTCAGATGTGAGTCTGACACAATGACGTGAGCTTCGTCCGGTTTCACTGAGACATTGTTTCTCAGCCGAAACTGGGCTTCTGTCCGCTGCATTCTTACAGGAACACCAGTAGTCCTGAATGCAGACGATGTTTCCACAGTTCTTGCCGTGGCAGGGTCCTTACTGCTCACTGACTCTTCTAAGGAAGTCTGGTCATAGCAGTCAACCACGGACTCCCCTTCAAGCGAGGCTGGTAATCTCTGGGGGAGTGAGGACTTCCCTTTAGAACACAGGCTCCTTCGGGCTTTCGGAGCGGCTTTCTCCTTCTGAAGAAGCCACATGCCTAGTCCATTCTTCTCATCTCTCAATGAAGGGATGAGCATGATTAGACGTCTACCGATATTGATAGCGCCGTTCAAGTCAGCATTGGCTCGGAAGCCACAGGTGTGGCAGATGAACAGAGACTGTTTCGGGCGAATTCCCGTGTGACCACATTTGTGACACTTGACAGAGGTCCAAGACTCGTGAACAGCCACAAACCTCTTCGAATCAAAACCCAGAGTTTCCAGCTTATGCTTTAGCATCTCTCTTACTCTATAGAAAGACCATCTATGGATCATTCCACGGAAACCGCGGCCTGCGTAGTTCCCCTTACGAGCCCTGTTTCTGATACCTCTGAGCAAGCCAATGCTTATGTACAGGTCGTAGTCTTTTGTCAGCTCCATGACTTGGTCGGAGATGTTCTTGACCACCTTCCTGTCATACTCGATGCTGACTCTCTTTCGTTTGTTGCCTATATCTCGGAGTCTTCTCTTGATTCCTGATGTATCAGTCCCAACTCTGTGAAGCCTTTCCATCTCTCTCTGGAGAGAGGAAACACGGTTGTCATATTGTATCATCCGAACCAGCTTCTTCTTTTCCTTCCAGAAACGGACCTGTCTATACCCGTTCCGTGTAAGAAGCACAGTGCAAGCTGTCTTGTTTATGCCGAGATCAATTGCAAGAACAGCAGGAGGTTTTCTAGAGAAGTCTAGCAACTGAATACCCAAGGTCAAAGTGAATATGGCCCACCACTTCCTTGAACGGTCCTTGAACAAGCGTACTGTCCTTATCTCCCCCTCTTCCTTCCTCTTGAGATGGTACGAAGAGGGCGACAGGGGAATGGAGAGCTTGTCATGGATGCGACGACCTTGTCGAGATGAGTCTAGCGAGTCACGGATGACTAGCCAATATCTGATCTTATTCTTGGCCGCATAGACGAGTTCGAATCGTTGCCTGAAAGCAAAACGTGGTATCTTCCTAGATGTGTAGCTCCTTGAATTCAAGGGCTTTGTACCACCTCGCTCAAGGTAGCTCTGCCACATTGCTATTGCCGTGTCTCTGCATTCTTGTAACTCGTTTACTGAGATGTTTGGAAACCGCTGTTTGAAGTCATGCGGCACACGAGTTCTATATGCACTGCCGAAAGACGCGGTCAACGTGAGTTCATCGAGTTTCCTAGCATCGATTCTATTGCGTCTCCTTGTCGTCAGCAATTCGTCTTCGTGGCGTTCAATCACTCCAAGATATGCCTTGATGACCCTCGTATCTCTACCAGTGATACGGTTGATTCGAGTTCTCTGTCTATTCGTCATCATTCCCCAGCGAATCGGAATCTTGATACTGATGATCTTGCCCTTGGAGCGACCCATGAGTTTCACCTGAAGAGAATGAGTTTCAGGCCTGCCTTTTAGAGAGTTCAGCCCCCATTCGTCTTGAGCAAAGCTTTTGAACTCCTATCTTGCTGCATGCATGATAGAACAGACCTAGACTAGGCAGTGTAAGCCAATAACAGCAGAATCAGATGATGGGCTGTTGGCACTGATTCCGGAGATATTCTTATAACAGGAAACAAGAGCACAACTCCAACACGTGGGTCGGTGGTCTAGCTTGGCTACAAACGGCCAGCCATGACCGTTGCCAAACATGATTCCTGGTTTGGGTCCAGGGGATCGTGAGTTCGAATCTCACCCGGCCCACCACTCCCCTGCTGATCTCTCGTCTTGGGGAGTCACGCTTCTCGTTTCCAAACTCTAGAATCTTGGCCTTTAACTTCGGCAATAGTCGAAATCCTTATCATGAACCCAAAACGAGTGAGCTGCGTTATGTCGACGCAATCATCTACTAGAGAGCGACTAGCCAAACGTATTGCGGGTGAGATTGCCCTTTCTGACCACCCCGGACACACGATGCGTATGTGGAGAGATAGATTCAGGCTCTCACAGATTGAACTCGCAGATTTCATCGGCATAAGCCCAAGCGTAATCAGCGACTATGAGTCTGGCAGAAGAAAGTCTCCCGGCACGTCAACGATACGCCGATTCGTAATGGCACTCCTTTCATTGGATGAACGCAACGGAGGCCAGACAATCGCCGCCTATGTTCGACTTATGGATGTAAGTCTGGTAGACTTGAACATAGTCCTTGCAATGAGTGACTTTCACTCCCCCATGACACTTAGCGATTTCTGCAAGAAACTGAAATGCACGATAGAAACCGGTAAGGAGTTTCTCAAGAGAAAGATCTACGGGTACACACTCGTCGATGTTGAGAGAGCTGTGAAAGAGCTTAGCAGTGAGGCCTTTCTGAAGCTTTTTGGCGCAACAACAGAACGCTGTCTTATCTTCACAAAAGTCAACACTGGTCGGGCTCCCATGATTGCCATAAAATCGCAAGAGTTCAAACCCACACTGGTGATTCTTCACGGCGTAGGTGAAGTGGACAGGCTTGCGTTGGAGCTCTCTGAACAGATGAGAATTCCACTGGCAGTCAGCAAGATAGGCTCTGTTGATGGTCTTGTTAGAGAGCTTCGTAGCATCAAGCCAGACTAGCTGAAGATCAGTTTCAGAATGGCCATCCTAGTGACAACCCCGCTGTATACTTGATCAAAATACTTCGCATGTGGAGTCGAGTCGATCTCCGGTGCCAACTCGTCGACACGAGGAAGTGGATGCAATATAATCGCATCATCTTTCATCAGACCAATCTCATCAGACGTGATTCTGAATTTCCCTTTGACATCGTCGTATTCTCGAACGTCCGGGAAACGTTCTTTCTGTATTCTGGTCATGTAGACAACGTCTACATCCGTCACGGCCTCTTCAACAGTATCCACTTCGGTGACTCGTACACCTGCCTTCTGCATTTCGTCTATTATGGCTCGTTTCATTCTCAGAGTGGGTGGAGCAGCCAGCTTGATGGTGACATCATAGTATGAGAGTGCCATCCCCAGAGAATGCACTGTTCTACCATATCTAAGGTCCCCGCAGAGCGATATCGAGAGACCATCGATTTTTCCCTTCAACTTCTTGATGGAGTAGAGGTCAAGCAGTGCTTGTGTTGGGTGCTCCTCTGATCCACTTCCTGCGTTTATGATTGGTATGTTTGAGAATTCTGCAGCAACTCTCGCAGAACCGTCCAAAGGATGCCGTATGACGATGACATCCGCATACTTCTCGACCGTGCGAATGGTGTCTGCTAGTGTTTCTCCTTTACCCCCAGCTGACGTCGAGATGACATCAGCAAATCCAAGTACTCGTCCGCCCAGCCGGATCATTGCGCTCTCGAAGGAGAGTCGTGTACGTGTTGAAGGTTCGAAGAACAGAGTGGCCATTATCCTGTCACTCAGTTCAGTACTCCTGTTGACTGCGATATCTTCCATTTCCTCAGCAGTCAACAGAATGAGGTCTATGGTCTTGCGATCAAGGTCGTGAATGCTAATCAGGTCATGAAGCTTACCCATCTTTCCTCACCTTGGGTGGTCTGATTGGCAGGCTCGTCACTATCACTCATTAACGTTTCCAGAGTTCCGGCCATACTTCCTAGGTATCTCGATTTGCCTAATCTCTAGTCCTGCCTCTTCTACAAGTTGATTCGCCAAATCGTCTTCGTACTCCTCGATGTACAGTATCTCCCTGATTCCCGCATTGATTAACATCTTAGTACAGATGCTGCAGGGCCTAGTCGTACAGTAAATCTTGGCATCTCTCACAGTGACACCATGATAGGCCGCCTGAATGATTGCGTTCTGTTCTGCATGTAGTCCTCTACAGAGTTCATGTCTCTCTCCCGGTCTCACTCCAAGACTTTCGCGAAGGCAGCCCACGTCGTCACAGTGTGGCAGACCCTTAGGTGCACCATTGTACCCCGTGCTGAGAATCTGAGCCTCTTTGACAATCACTGCTCCGACTTGGTTACGGAGACACGTGCTTCGTGATGATACGAGGTCTGCAATCTCGCTGAAGTATACATCTTTGCTCTTCCTGACCAAGATACCTGCAGCTCCTTGTTCTCGAGTTGTCATGCTCTCTCTTATGAAGCTCGTTGTTTGTTCGTGTCGTGGTTTCCTCGGGTGTTTGAAGGCGAAAGGTAAAAAGACCACATCAATTCTGAAGTCGTGCCCTTATGGAAACGGAAGCCCATAATCATGAGAAAGCGCGAAGGAACGGTCATAGTCTGGCCCGCTTACTTGGATTCCACCCTCACTAGAGCACAGGGGCGAAGAGTCTCCAAGAATCTAGGGGCACCAGACATCACAATCAAGATACTGAAGGAGGCTGCTGACTCTGCAGGTTTCGAGTCAGAGGCGGAATCCGACAAGAGATATCCACGGAATTGGATTGGAGCCCCAGGCTATCTGGTTGTTGAGAATCCTGAAAGACACAAGAAGAAGCGCGTCTTGCTCATGCTTGCGAAGAGCGTAAGAAGGGTAGTTGCACAACGTGAGTCTGCCAAGAAGGCGTCTGAGAAGAAGAGCAAGAAGAAAAAGAAGAAGAAACGATGATTGGAGAGCATCGGGGGCTAACGAATGAAAAGACTCGGTAAGGTACTTCACTTGTCCAAGAGAGGGTCCCTGATTGTCAGGACAGACAAGACACCCCCTGTCGGTGAACGCTCTATCGTCATGGACAAGAAGGCTGAGAAGGTTGGCACAATTACTGATGTGTTTGGACCTGTCAACAACCCTTACGTTTCGGTGAAGCCGGTCCTCAAGGATGACCTCTCCAGACTTGTAGGTCAAATGCTCTACCTCTACAAACGTTAAAAATGATGTTCACTTCTGTACATCGCTCGCCGATAATGGGTAGCAGCTTCCGAAATCTAAATATCAATCCGTGCTGAATGTTCGATGTTGCCATGTATCAGTTAAAGGTCATTTAAATGAAAGATGATTCGGATCGGATTCTGGAGGCTCTCCGAGCCGTTGGTGAAAACGGTCTAATCATCGATGAATTGACTACTGGACTTGGCATTGACTCAAGGAAACTGGTCAAGAGCATAAAGCGACTGAAATCTCAGGGGCTCATTGAAGTGCAAAAACAGGAATTGAAAGAAGAAAGATACATCATTAGAGGGGAGATTAGCGGTGAAGCTGAGCCCGGCAACCTATCAGACATGGATGGGTGTCCCTGCTTTCATTGTCTACGAATAAGCAGATGCGGTGTTCGTCAGCCCGATTCTCCAGTAAGTTGCAGAGATCTAGAGGAGTGGATGCTGGGTTCTGGGGCTTCCTAGGCCTCTTTTCCCTCAGACTTCTTCAGCGGACCTGTAGCAAGCAGATAAATCTCCGCACTGGTCTTCCGTGATGCATCAGGTTTGACAAGCCTGACCGAATCATACTCACTCCTAGCAGACTGCAAGAACTCTTGGAATCCACTACCTTGAAAGACCTTGGTCAGCACTCTCCCTCCACTTCCCAACAAGTCAAGTCCGATTCTTAGGGTTGCTTCTGCAAGAGAGAGCTGTCTGGCCACATCAAGTTCCCAGTTTCCTGTTACTCTCGGAGAACAGTCAGATACGACAAGGTCAACTGACCCCCCAGTCACCCTCCTAATTTCCTCGACTGTTTCAGGACTCAGTATGTCCCCTTGTATAAAGTTCACCCTTTCAATCGGCCCCATAGGGTTGAGATCGACAGCAACAATCTCTATGGAACTGTCGAGTTCACGAAGGACTTGGGTCCATCCACCGGGACTGCTGCAGAGGTCCAGCACGCGGTCCACATCACTTAGCAGTTTGTGCTTCTTCACAATCTGCTTGAGCTTGTAGGCACTTCTTGCCCTGTAACCCTTGGCCTTAGCTGCTCTGTAGTAGTGCTCCTTCTTGCGTGGTTTCTTTGGCTTTCCCATCTGTCTATTTCTCTCCGGATAGATCAGTGATAGCTCCTACTAGTTCACTCACAGACGCTTCTGTGCGAATCGCAGTGGGCCTGAAGTGAGTACGCGAAGTGGCATGTCCACGCTCCCTTAGTGCCTGTATGACTGTATCAGTCTTTGGTGGTGTAAGGTTGTGAAGGTCACAGACCTCGTGAAGGTCAGTGTAGGGAATCGCGGCAAGACTAGCCTCCTCCCTCATCAAAGCAAGGATCTTTGGCGCTCGCTTATCAAGACCCAAGTCATCGCTGGTGAGAATCTCCTGCGCCCTATCAAGCATCGAACTCTCAAAGAGGTTTCCTGTCCAGAGAGGTCCCGCAACAGTCGGTCTTCCGTTACAGCAGTCTGTCTCGTGATGAAAGTCCGCTGTTTGGATCGACTCTCTCAACGACACGGTTTCAACCCGCATGCATGACCTACAGTATCGCATCAACCCCATTCTATCCGCCTGAACGTTTCCCTCGTTCCTGCTACTTTCGATTCGAAGCCAGACCCGAATGTAGTGATTCGTACTCAGAACAGCAAGTGGCGTGATCGAAGAATCATTCATCCCAGCCACAGAGTAGACCGACCCTATTAGAAGTCGAACAGCAAGCTCATGAACAAAGGGGGCCCTTATCGACAAGCCTCCATACTTTCGTAGTGCTACGCTAGGATAGACCCCACAGAGGACCGGCATGTCAGTTGCAGTCAGAGCGAGAAGCCCCTCGCGTGGTTTCAATGACTGAATTGCTGCATTCAAATACGGCGCGGGACTTCCAAAGGGGTCTACGTCTACAAAGTCGAATCTTTGGTCACGCGACTCCGTGAGGAGTAGGACCTTTGCATCTCCTCTCTTAACCTGTGCCCGATTAGTGAACCCGTATCGTTCTACGTTCTTCTGCGCCATGTCAGCAGCCATTGGGTTCACGTCAAACAGGAATGCATTGAAATCTCCTGGACACTCATTCAGATATCGAAGAGTTCTGACTCCCGAGCCCGCAAGTGGCTCACACATCAACTCTACAGACTTTTCTTGGAGATAGGTCCGAAGGAAGAGCACAGAAAGGTCTCTATTGAGACGCATTATCGGATTGTAGAAGACAGGTAGGTCGGTTGTTGGCTGTTTCTGATTCACACTGTAATGGTCAAGATCTGCACTCAGGAACGAAGTCCTGCCTTCTGTGTACTCCTTCTCGACAATCATCAGACAATCGAATCACGTTCTGAATCGCTAATAAGTGGACAGGCCGGAACGGATGTAGCGGCGAACTCGTTTCGAATACCACCACACAACTTCTAAGAGGGGATCAGGGTGCCAAGAATTAACCGACACAGACTCACCAGGTTCAATCCAGGGGTGTTGATTATTGACAACCAGAGTAAGAATTGAAACTAACAAAGGCACCATAATGACCGAGCTATGGCCTGATGCGGCCATTAACACAGTCAAGAACTTCGTCGAATTGGCAAGGACTGGCTACTATGATGGTGTTACATTTCACCGTGTTGTACCAGACTTCGTAGTTCAGGGTGGAGACCCAACAGGGACCGGAGGCGGCGGACCTGGCTATGCCATCGCATGCGAAACAGACGGTCCAAAGCAAGAACATGTCATTGGTGCTCTCTCAATGGCTCATGCAGGAAGGGATACAGGAGGTAGTCAGTTCTTCATAGTCTTGAATCCGGACAATTGCAAGCATCTGAATCGCAAGCACACCGTCTTCGGTGGTGTGTTAGAAGGATTCGATGTAGTGCAGTCAATCAGACAGGGCGACAAGATGATCAAGGTTGAGGTACTAGAAGCCGATTCTGCTGTCGACAGTCACGAGCTGAAGAAGCTTCCCTCAAGGCGCTAAATAGTCACCTTTACATATACATTCTCATCGTCACAGAGCAACCGGTCTAAGAAGATATCCTACGAGGTAGGTAGCACAGGAACTGGGCGAGGCATCCAAATGGTAGCTGCAGCATTCATCGGAATATCGATTCTGTCCGGGATTGTGGCGATTGTCGTCGCACTGATCATCTTCTATCAGGTGAAGAATGCTGATGAAGGTAGCGATAGAATGCGTGAAGTGAGTGCACTAGTCGAAGAAGGTGCATACTCCTTCATCAAAGTGCAATACCGCGTTCTTACAGCATTCACAATTATCCTTGCCATTCTAATAGTAATACTATTCGTCGACTTCGGTATCCAGATTTCCATTTCTTACTTTCTGGGTTCCATGGCAAGCATGTCTGCCGGATATGTTGGTATCGTTGTGGCCACGAAGGCAAACCGTCGGACCGCTGCGGCCGCAGAGTCTGGCGGACTTGGGCCTGCCTTCAAAGTCGCGTTCAGAGCTGGGTCTGTGATGGGCTTGATGATTGCTGGAATAGCGCTAGTTGGACTTGGTACACTGTATCTACTCTGGAACGCCGTCATTCCAGTTGAGGTCTTTGAATCTCTTGGCTTAGAGCCTGCTGTTGGACTCTGGGAAATCATTACCGGATTCTCCTTTGGCGCTAGCACGGTTGCTCTGTTTGCGAAGGCGGGTGGTGGCATATACACCAAGACAGCTGATCTCTCAGCTGATATCGTTGGGAAGATTGAGCAGCACATACCTGAAGACGACCCCAGAAACCCTGCGGCTGTTGCTGATGCAGTTGGTGACAATGTAGGCGATGTGGCTGGGACTGGGGCGGATTTGTACGACAGTAATGTGGCCGCTATCCTCGCAGCAGCCATTCTGGGTGCCGGGATTGATTTGCATCTTGATGGAGTTCCCCTTTTTGGCCTCCTCCCACTCATGATCGCCGCTCTCGGAACTCTTGCCTCGGTCATGGGCGTCTTCATGGTCCGAGCAAAATCCGACCAAGACCCAGGGCCAGCACTGAATCGGGGGACATACATCACAACTATCCTATTTGCTGTGTTCACTGTGACTATTGTTCTGATTCTTCAACTTGACATCTCAATTGCCCTTGCTGCAATCATAGGACTTCTTGCTGGCGTCTTCATTGGCTTTACAAGTGATGTGTTCACTAGCTACCGTGGACTTGGACGCTTCAAGCCAGTTCAGAGAATGGTTGACTCAGCTGAGAAGAGTTCTGCTAATCTGATTCTCTCAGGTTACTCATACGGACTGCTCAGTGTAGTACCGTCAGTCGTCGCCATTGCTTCTGCCATGGTGGCATCATTCCTACTTGGATCTGGGGCCAATGCACTAGGTCCAGTCACTTGGGAAAATGGCATATACTGTGTGGCGATAGCAGCTGTCGGCTTGCTGTCTACCAACGGAATGATAATGAGTTCAGATGCTTATGGTCCGATTGTTGATAATGCAAGAGGAATCATCGAACAGGCTCAAGCACCTGAGAAGGCAATCGTGGTCTGTGACAGACTCGATGCCAGTGGCAATACAACAAAGGCGATTACCAAAGGCTTTGCCATCGGCGCTTCTGCAGTATCAGTGCTTGCACTCTTTGCAGCGTTTCTTGAATCCACAGACACCCTGCGAATTCCAGGTGTAGTGCCTGTGACTGACGTGAATCTTGCGGCGCCAGTGGTGTTGGCAGGCGCTCTTATCGGTGCACTGGTCCCGGTGGCATTCTCAGCAATACTGATTCTCGGAGTAGAACGTAACTCTGAGCGGATGATCGAGGAGATACGCAGGCAGTTCAGTGCGGACCCGGGAATCTTAGAAGGCACCTCCAAACCCGACTATGATGCATGTATCGGTATTGCCACCTCTGGTGCAATAAGGGAACTGATGCCTGGCACATTGGTTGCCATATTGATTACCATCGCAACTGGGGCCCTACTTGGACTGGAGGCGCTTGCAGGATATCTGGGGGGCGCAGTCCTGACTGGACTCGTAATGGCTCTCTTGATGGACAATGCAGGAGGGGCCTGGGACAATACCAAGAAGATCATAGAGTCTCCTGAATACTCCAAACACAAGAAGGGAACGAAAGAGCATTATGAGGTATGGGATCGAGCTGTCACAGCTGATATGATTGGGGACCCGTTCAAAGATACGGCTGGGCCATCTATAAACACGCTTCTAGTGGTCATTACTCTCACGGCAACACTCTTTTTGCCAGTGATAGCGGGCTTACACGTGTGGTTGACTGGAATCATTCCCTAGTCTGCTCAGATGAGGTGAAGTGGAGATGCGCTTTGGCGTAGTCGCAATCGAATTTATACCTGCAGTAAAGAGAATCGTCGCCGGAGGCATCCCAGACTTCTCTCGTATCAGTATGGTTGAGATAGTCCGAGAGGCAGCGGCGATTGAACACATTCAGGCAATAGAGATTCCCATGGAGATTGAGCACATGGTGCCTGGCTCGTTGACGCCCGAAGTCATCTTAGAACTCGCGGAGCTAAAGGACGAGCTAGGTCTCTCGTACACTGCTCATTTGCCATTCTGGGCCATCGAAATGTCCTCGTTCAATGATTACATTCGTACTGGAAGTGTGGATAGCAATGTCCACTCCATTAGGGTTGTAGAGGATCTTGAGCCTGAGGCATACGTACTTCACTCTACGGGCTCCCTGGCCGCTGAGTACTGCAGGCAGGGATTCTCACCGGGCGTGGACCGCTTGGTACAAGGATACATGAATGCCTTTGCCATGAAGAGCGTCGAGGAGATTATCAGCAAGTCAGAGGTCAATCCCCGGAAACTTGCAATTGAGAATATTGAGTTCCCCTTCGAGTTTACCCGGGAGATTGTTGACGAGTTCAACACCAGCATATGTTTCGATACGGGGCACCTACTCACAAAACAGTGTGGAGATGAACCTCTGTCTGATTTCTATCGGAAACACCGTGACAGAATAACAGAGATTCATCTGAATGACGGTTTGGCCGAGAAGAACGAGGCTGGCGGCTACCAAGATCACTTGGCGTTAGGAACGGGCGATATGCCGGTCAGAGATTTCCTATTGGAACTTGTCAAAGACAAGTTCGAAGGCCCTTTGATATTTGAGATGCCGTACGAGGATGCAATCGAATCACTGAACACTATTAACAGTCTCGTACCAGAGGCTCTGCAATAACCCCCTCTCAATGTCACAAGCTTTTTATCCCTAACAGAATCCTAACGCTTCGCCGGACTCCCGGGCCCGTCGCATAGCCTGGTTGCCAGAGGCCCTGCAGTAGTCTTGTTCAAATGGAAGCGCAATAACCAGGCTCAGACCTGTTTCTAGTAGGAGAATGAAACTCAACTCCAGGAAACCCATGCGTTCCGCCCTTCCCCTGCAAGTGTCGCCACCTTCTGAAATCCTAGGGACTCCAGAATTAACAAGGGCTTTGTCTACGTTCATCGGAATGGCATTCCTCCTGCAGTCCTAGCTTCTTTCTCCTGTCGAGTGCTGGAAGTATCATCTCCAGTGACAGAGAGAGTTTCCGCATCTCTTGCCACGGCGGGGTCTTCATCACTCATCCTAGATTCGTCACCGAAGCTTGGAAGGCTCGTTTGAGCATGGTGAACAGCCGCGGACTCCCCAAAGTCTGATACATGACCCTTTGAGGGGAGTAAGGACCTCCGTCGAGAAGAGCGAGTCTTCCCTCTGGTCTTTGGTCGTGAACGCTTCCCTGCCCTCTGGACAGAGTCAGCCCACTTACCTAGCCCTCTCACTCCGTGCAATGACTTTGTGAGCGTGATTAGTCGTCCGGCGATGTTGATGGCTCCGTTCCTGTCGGCATTGGTCCTTTGGCCACATGTTGGGCACACAAAGTAATCCTGCTTAGGTCTCCTTCCCTTGTTTCCGCACTTCCAACACATGATGGATGTCCAGTTCTCAGGGACCTCTTTGAATCTAGAATCTCTGCCTTCCACAGTCCATCCCAGCTGCGCTAGCTGATGTTTCAGGCTCTCAGTTGTCCTAGCAAAGGCCCACCTGTGAATCGCTCCTCTAAACTCTCGACCCTTGTAGTCGCCACGGCGGGCACGCATCCTAATATTCTTGAGTCGCCCGATGGCAACGTACAGAGTATACTTCTCAGACAAGCTCGTGATGTGGTCCACGATGTGTTTTACAAGGACTCGGTCATATTCCTTGGCAATTCTCCTGCGCTTGTCCCTAAGTACCCTCAGCTCAAGTGCAAGCTTATCATACTGTTGTCCGCTTTAGCATGATTGAGGAACTGGAAGACACTGAAACGGACACAAGAGATGTTGAGGACGAAGCTGCGCTTGTTGGACCTGAGCTGAAACTAGTGGGTGTGCATGCCAATCATTCAGTGAGAAGGAGAACGCTGGATGTGGTAGCTCTGTTGTCAAACGTTGAAGATGAAGAAGATGTCTATGACATCACAGTATTGAGCATCTCTAGTGAGATAGCCAAGGTCCAGGCAATCGCCTACGAAACCGTATATGAACAAGCAAAGGCGAGTCTAAGAAACAGAAGAGTCAGCGAAGTGGTGGTAAGCAAGTTGGCCGAAGAGGCATGCAAGGCACTTGAGGAAGAGAGTGTGGTCATTGCGTACGAGTAGTCAATGGGACATGATGACCCACTCATGTTGAAATGACACAATCCCATAACCTTCGGGATTGGTGGTGGGCCCGGGGAGATTTGAACTCCCGACCCCCGCCTAACTAAGTGAAAGAGGCCGAACCTCAGTCTTGTATCAGAGCGGTGCTATAACCAGGCTAAGCCACGGGCCCAGAATGCTTGCGAAGTCCGTGTGTTCTCGAATCTGATAAAAAGGTTGTGAACACAAATCTTGTCAAGTCTGTTGGTGAATGTGTGACTCGTTTAATTGGCCTTCTCGCAGAATGTAATCGAGGTGTTTTATACCTTGATGTAGAAGCTCACTATCAAAGGCATGTGCTACCGATGAAAGCGTGCCTTTCATGTTTCGGAGATTATTCTACATCTGGAAACTAATCCTCTTCAGATGGCTCACAATTCGATTGCTGCTGGAAACGGAAAAGGCATATGACATCAAGACCATACTGTCTGCAGTTGTGTGTGGAAGGGACTGTATTGACCAGTGAAACGGACTCTCTAACCAAGTATCTCATCGCCATAGGTGCCGCAGGTTTCACTCTCGCAGGCGTGGTCAACCTAGTCCTTCTTGGCAATGGTTTTCCGCTTAGACTTGATACAAGACATGTGTTTTCATCAGGAGCTCGTCATTTTGAGCTCTACTTCTCACAGACAGCTATCACTACTCAGGGTATCGTAACGATAGTGACCTCTGTCCTAGTCAGCCTCGGTTTCATTGGGCATTGGCGACGCTACAGTAGATCCATGTCATTGGCGACTTCTTTTGCCTTCCTGCTATTATTCTTGTTTGCAGTCACTTGGATGTATTACTTTCCACCCCTGCGTCTTGTACACGGACTCCTATCTAACTGGCTTCTATTCGAGCAGTATTGGAGTCTGGGCACTCTTGTGATGATATTTGCATTGATGCTTTCAGCACTAACCTTTGCTTCAGAAACAGGTTCTGCCCAATGGAGATTCCGGTTACGCACAGTTGGATTGGCATTGGTCGGCTTTGCTTGGATTGGATTCACACTCTATGTGCTGATTCCATCTATTGACCGAGTCCCTGCGACAATATGCTTGTTGGGTTTCGCCTATCTCTTTGCGGGCTTCTATCTTGAAGAAACCTACAGGACTCAGCTATCTCAGAGCCCCACGCGACACGAGTAGGCCATCTATGGATATGGATAGTCTATCTGGATTTGAACATTACACCATTCAGCCGTCAGGTCCCAATCCTGAAGCCAAGCGTCAGAGCGTCCAAAAGCGATATGATAGCTAGCAGCTTGGAAGCCCTGAGGCAATTCAAATGTGATGTGACGGTACGCCCAGTCAGTACCATCATAGTAGTCTAGGATGCGATGATGGTAGTCAAGTCGCCACGTGAACCTACCGAAGTAATATAGAATGTAGACTTCCAGAAATCTGCGACCTTCCTGAAGAGACTCCCAGAAGGAGTCATCTTGTCTGAACCAGCCTGAAACTGAGATTGTGACGCCTTCGTACAAGGGTACATAGGTATCGGAAGAATAGCCGAAGAAGACGTAATTGTAGTCAGAGCTACCAATTGTGTCTACGCGAAAAGTGGGCCCCATATAGGCGGGCGATGCGAGTGAAGAACCCTCACGAACGTACTTGCCCGTCGGTATAGTCTTCCCATCCCAGTTGCCGTAGGAGTACACTTCGACATCTGCCCACTCTGCAGTCAATTGCCAATCAGATATCCATCCGTTTCCACGTCCGAAGGCCAATCTAACTAGGCCCCACTCTGGAGAACATGTGATCGTTGTATCAACGTAGACCCAGTCGGTGCCATCATCGTGGTCGAGGATATAGTCAGTCTTCAGAATCTGCTCACTATCCACTGATAGTACGTAGGCTCTCAGGAATCTGCGTCCAGGTCGGAGATACTCCGGAAAGGTGTCGTACTGTCTAAACCATCCCTTGATATGAATCCCGTCTGATCGCGCGAACACGGTTCCTTCTCGAGAAGCACAATACCCGAAGAACTGATATCCATAATGCCAACTTCCAACTGTGTCTATGTGATGACTGGGACCGTGTGGACCGGTGAAGTCATAGAAGTTGTAGTACTTCCCATCAGGCACTGTCTTTCCAATGTAGATGTCTGGAGATATCTTGTAATCCAGCGCGGTCTTAAGAGCAAGATAAACATTGATTAAGCCCGCTCCCGTTGCATCATCAAATCCCACCGTGGCATTATCCCCACTGGCACTCTGACCTGCAATCACATCTGTACATGTGGTCATTGCTACGTGCTTGAATCTCCCGACATTCATCCAAGGCTCAACGCCCTTCAAGAGTGCCGCAAGCCCGGCGACAGCAGGGGCAGCAGACGATGTCCCGCTAGCAACAGCCCATCCATCAGATTCTGAGGTTTCATCACCTGCCATCGACTGGCCCAAGTCCATGGCTGAATTTGGCTCCGTCGGCATCTCAATGAGGATGCCGGAGGGCTCCATACCTACAATCCCACATACGTCAGGTACCTTGCGACCGTGAAATACATCCTCCTTACCACTGGAGGCGTAATCGGAGGCTTGCAGGACACCGGAGTCATCAGCGTAGACGCCACCTACAGAAACAACGCAAGGCTCGCTTCCCGGCCAACCATGTGCAGGCCCATTTCCGGCTGCGAAAACCACAATGATTCCCTGTTCAGCAGCTTGGCGAATGAGTGACTGAAGCTCAGGGACCTGCGGAATAGTTCCCGTATTCCAGCCCCAACTACACGAAACCACATCTGGATGAATCTCATCCAGTACCAAGTTGAAAGCTTCAACTACGTCGGTATCCGAAACAACACTAAGATCAATTCCCGGAGCAACAGCAAGTAGATTGGAGATTATTGCGGTCCCATGTCCTTCAAAGTCGTCCTCTGGAGAGTGTCCGTCAGTTGAATAAGAAGTGTACCTGGATTCAAGTAACGAGTAGTAGTATTCCTCATAGAAAGGATGGTATCTGAGTGTTGTTGGGTACTCACCGCTCCTTGAAAAACCAGAATCTATGACTGTGACCTCAACGCCATCACCGTCCACGTTGAAGTACTCCTGTGCAACATCTGCTTCAATTAGACTTTCCACGCTGTCATCAGCATCCATGTCGTCAATGGCCTCGTTGTTGGGTGCAAGATGGTAATACGACACATCAGGTGGGTTCCATCCTGAGGGCCAAGACAGTTTTGGTGGTACTCTTAGACTAACACTCGTGAAGAGTTCAGCGGCGAACTCCGGAATG
>JAEORS010000132.1:0-5847 GCA_016840795.1 Candidatus Thorarchaeota archaeon
GCTTCTCCCATGACTCCTTGTCAAGCGGAACAGCATGTCCTGCCTCAACCACTTTTGCAGCAACTTTCTGATGTGGGGCCAACATGTAGCCCTCTGCCACAGCAACATTCCTAATGGCCTTAATCACATCCGTGGGTTTGACATCTTGTGGGCATCTGTCAGTACACGTATAGCAAGTGGTACAGTACCAGAGCTCCGGCGCAGAGATGACCTGTTCCTTCAAGCCAAGCAAGGCCTTTCGTATTATGCCCCTAACCAAGTAGTTGGTTCGTACTCCGGCAGGGCAACTGCCACTGCAGGTGCCGCACTGATAGCAGTCTTGGATATTCGGGCCGCCCGTCTTCTTTATCATATCTACAAAATCCGAGTCGAATTCGTCAATGACAATTGCGGGTTTCTCTTCTGCGCTGGTCAAACTACAACACCGACTGTTCGCGGTGCTTGAATTTCAGACTTAAATCCGTTGTCAATGGGTCGTTTCAGTCACAGGCAAAGACTCATCCGACAAGATGACGGAGGTGAATCCATGCTCTGCCCGAACCACTCGGACAGCAAGAGAATCGTATCAAAGGCAATTGGATTCTGTCCCACGTGCCTCGAATCAGATGAGTCACTAGTTGGAAATGTCTTGCGCAAGCATGAAGTCCTGCGAAAATCGGAAGGTCTCGTTCCCGCTGTACCTGCATCAGGCAAGATAGTATGTCCGGACTGCGGCAATCACTGTAAACTGAAGGAGGGAGAGGTCGGGTACTGTAATCTGAGAGTGGCAGAAGGTGGGAGAGTTGTACACAGATTTGGTGGTAGGGCCATCGTTTCTTGGTATTTCGATCCACTCCCCACCAATTGTGTGGCAGATTGGGTCTGCCCGGTCACTAAGGGAGATCCAACTTTCCACTATTCTCGCAGACTAAACAACTTGGCTGTCTTCTATGGGTCATGCAACTCTGACTGTCTGTTCTGCCAGAACACGAGCTACAGAGAGATGATGGCTCAAGGTCGCCCTTTGATGACAGCGGAGGAGCTTGTCTCTGTAGCTAACGATAGAACAGCATGTATCTGCTACTTTGGTGGAGACCCAGCCTGTAACCCGGCGCACTCTTTGGAAACATCAAGACTGTTGTATGAAGAGAGAAGCGTCAAGGTCTGCTACGAAACCAACGGGAACATCTCTTCAAAATGGCTGGGCCCCATTGCTGATGTTGTGAGAAACAGCGGAGGTACTCTCAAGTTCGATTTGAAGGCCATCACGCCACAAATCTACAAAGGGCTCACTGGCATATCCAACAAGGTCACGCTGGCAAACTTCGAGAAGCTGGCGAAGGTGGGAAGAGGACGCAATCGGGAGTTCCTTGTGGTAAGCATACTCCTGGTCCCTGGATACGTTGGGATATCTGAGGTGACTCGACTGGCACAGTTCATCGCAAATTGCGATCCGACCATACCCACCGCTTTGCTAGGCTTCAGTCCTCATCATGCAATGTCTGACCTACCACGTACAAGTAGGGCTCACGCTGAGGCTGCAAAGGAGGCAGCATACGACTCGGGCCTGACAAACGTGAGAATTGGTAACATTGGGCTTCTCTCTGGCGTCGATTACCCCTACGATTAGAGGCAAGAAATCTGGCGCAAGACCAAGGCTTATATCCACCGAAACGAGGCGTCCATAATACCTGAAGCAGCTAGGGGTTCTCTCATGAATGAGTCACCTATGGACGCAATAGACTCTGAAGACATCGACACCCATTTCGCAGACAAACTGGTGAGTGCAGGTATCGATAGGATTCGAACGTGCATTCAGTGTGGGGTGTGCTCAGCCGTGTGCCCCAGCAGTAGAAGGACTGCCTTTCGGACACGTGAGATTATGCGGAAGGCCGTGCTCGGGCTCAAGGATGAAGTCCTATCCAGTGAGGATCTCTGGTTGTGTTCCACGTGTTTTACCTGTCTTGAGAGGTGCCCTAGGGAGATCAAGGTCACTGATGCCATTGTGGTTATGAGAAACATGGCTGTCGAGGAGGGTTACATGCTTCCTGAGCATCGTAAGGCATCAAGGAAACTACTCACATCTGGTCATCTTGTCCCCATAGATAGGGCCAACCGCAAAGCACGCAAGGAACTTGGACTTGATGAGCTGCCTCCTACAACACATTCCAATGAGCGAGCACTCGAAGATGTAAAGAAGATCATGAAGAAAACTGGGTTCGAAACCCTCATCGAAGGGGTAGCGAGGGAGGGGACCTGATGTGACCGAGGTTCAGAAATACTCTCTTTTCCTGGGTTGCGTAATGCCCAACAGATTCCCGAATCTGGAGAAGAGCATCAGAGTAGTACTTCCTAGGCTTGGTATAGAACTTGAAGACCTAGAAGGTGCTAGTTGTTGTCCCGCGCCTGGTGTTATCAGATCCTTCGATGAACCCACTTGGTTGGCCTTGGCCGCCAGGAATCTTGCCTTGGCTGAGAATGCAGGAAATGATATTATCACAGGATGCAATGGCTGTTATGCGACGTTCAAGGAAGCACTAGAAGAAGTCCAGAATCATCCTAAGAAGCTCAGAGAAGTGAGGAGGATTCTCAAAGACGTGGGAGTGAGATTCAAAGCAAAATCCAACGCGAAACATGTCATCGAGGTCTTGTCTGAGATTGGGGCTGAGAAAATCAGGGAACTGGTCACACAGCCGCTAAGCGGAATAAGAGTAGGAGTACACTATGGATGCCATCTGCTGAAGCCGAGTAAGAACCGACCATGGAAACAGACACAGAAGCATTCGTTCTTGGATGAGCTTGTGGAGGCCACTGGAGCAGAGAGTATAGAGTACAAAGACAAAGACATGTGCTGTGGAGCTGGAGGTGGTGTGAGAGCAGGACAGGCTGCCCTGAGCGTGGACTTTGCCCGAGAGAAGCTAGACAACTTGATTGCGGCAAAGGTAGACTGCATAATCAATGTCTGTTCATTCTGCCATCTGCAATTCGAAATGGCTCAGCCGCAGCTCAACGGTGAAACTGGCAGCCAGAAATACGAGATCCCGGTGATCTACTATACTCAATTGCTGGGTCTTGCACTTGGGATCGACCCCGACGAGCTCGGATTAGGGAAACACGTCGTTGACACCCAGCCCTTCTTGGAAAAAACAGGCAGATAATGCTTCATTTTCTGGAGTCCCCCAAGGTAAGGCTCATATAGCTCTACGTTTCGCCCATGCGCAGGGCGACAAGAGACTGTGTTCTTCAAGCCCCAGATTCGCCAGCAACTGTTCAATAGAAACCCGTCAGTGTCAAAGGAGAATGCTTTGATGGCAGCGGCTAGGAAGCCAATTACACCGAAACCTCCGCGCACTCGACAGAAGGTACTGGTGATTCTTGAGGAGCAATGCAAACAGTGTAACCTCTGTGTGGAGTTCTGTCCAAAGGACGTGCTCTGCATCAACATGTCGAAGTACAACCGCAAGGGGTACCACCCAGTCACAGCGTGTGATATAGATGCATGCGTCAACTGTGAGTTTTGCGAGAGAGTATGCCCCGACATGGCAATCTTCTTGTCCGACAAGGACGAAGCTAGAAAGGCGTACGATGCTGGCGCGATGGAAGAAGGCACGGTGATTCCTGAGTTTGAGGAAGAAGCGGAGGAGAAGAGCTAGATGCCCAAACGTGTAATGTTCACAATGGGTGACATAGCTTGCGCAGAGGGTGCGCTGAGCGCCGGATGTCGCTATTTTGGGGGATACCCAATCACTCCCGCTACTGAGATTGCTGAATGGATGTCCATGAGAATGCCCGAAGTCGGAGGGGCATACGTTCAGTATGAGGATGAGATTGCCTCCATAACTAGTGTGATCGGTGCATCTTGGACAGGAGCAAAAGCGATGACGGCCACATCAGGCCCAGGAGTTAGCCTGATGCTCGAGGCAGTGGGACTTGCAGTCATGACCGAAACACCTCTTGTATTGGTTAACATCATGCGCGGAGGGCCAAGCACTGGCCAGCCAACGAAGGGGCAACAGGGGGATGTCATGCAGCCTAAATGGGGAAGTCACGGCGACTATCAGATTATCGCACTTACACCAGCCTCTGTGCAGGAGATGTTTGACCAGACGGTTCAGGCCTTCAATCTATCTGAGAGATACAGGACCCCGGTCTTCGTCCTTGCTGACGAAACTGTTGGTCACATGCGAGAACGTTTGGTAATACCAAGCGAGAAGGAACTCAAGCTTGAGTATAGGAAGCTACCTACGGTCGATCCTTCAGAGTACCTCCCCTTCAAGCCCGACAAGGATCTTGTGCCACCAATGGCTCTTCTCGGCTCCAAGTATCAGTTCTATGCCACTGGACTGACCCATGATGAACGGGGATATCCCAGCGACAAGGAAGATGTTCAGATCGAACTCATCACGAGACTGAGCGACAAGATTCTGAAGAACGCTGACAAGATAATAGACGTTGAGCAATACATGCTTGATGATGCCAAGATAGTTGTCATAGCATACGGTACTCCTTCACGGAGTGCTAAGAGAGCCATCAAGGATGCTCGCGATGAAGGTATCAAGGTCGGGATGCTCAGACTCAAGACTGTTTGGCCATTCCCTGAGGAACACATAGCGAGATTGGCGTCTCAGGCTGACAGCATTGTTGTGGCAGAGCAGAATCTAGGGCAGATGTACTACATGGTTAAGGCCGCGGCCTCGCCCACGCCAGTGCACCTGATGACGAAGCCCGCAGGGATGCCTCAACTGCCGCATGAAATCCTGGAGAAGATTAGACAGATCAAATCAGGGTAGACCTGTTCTGAGACTTGGCTTCTTGTCAGTGGATGGTCAAGTACCCTAGAAAAGCCACTCACTAATGCGCCGGGCAATCATCTCAAATGCTTTGTTCACATTCTTGTCCAGTCTGACAGATGTTTCAATATAGTCCATCTCGAGCCGTTTTGCCATGTTCTGTCCATCTTCCTCGGACACGACCCTCTCAACAACTAAGTCTGTTTTGTTCCCAACAAGAATGGCTTGATATTCGTCGACATGCCTGTCGACCTCTTTCTTCCAGTCGGGTACGTCATCCAGCGACTCCCAAGATGTTGTATCAAACATGAAAATGACACCTTGAGTCCCGCTGTAGTAGTTCCCTCGAACTCGCTCCAGGAAGTCCTGCGAGCCCAAATCCCAGATCTGCAGATTCACAAGGTTCTCGTCAATCTTCATCTTCTTATATGCAAAGCCAGTTCCAAGTGTGGGAGAGTAGTGTTCACGGAAGGCCCCAGTAGAATAACGGATGATTATGCTTGTTTTCCCGACCGACGCGGATCCGACCGTTACAACCTTGAAGAGATAAGACGGACTCATTCTAGCCATCCCACAGATTTGCTTGTAACTATGGTGAGGTTTCTTAGATAATGGTTGTTCAGACGGATGAGTCGTGATTGATTGTGAGAAACGGACAAATCTGCCTAGAAGGCAATGTCCCTTGGAAGTGACACTCCGAGTTGTCTTGACAGGATCAATAATGTCAATCTGGATGCGTGTCCTAGCTTAGCATACTCCGTCATGAGACGGTCAATGCTCTCTGCCTTCTGCCAGCCAACCCAAAAGTCAGGGGGGACGTCTGTCAGAGGGACTCCGGCGGTGGTGCAGATTCTAGAGATGCGTTCTTGTCCGTGAATGACTTGTCCCCTTGTGACAAGAAGATAAGCAAGCTCCTCTGCACCGTCGTTCACAGTTGCTTCCAACGATCCGGTCCTAATGACACGTGGTTGAGACAGTATATCGGTGCTCAATGTTTCTAGCCAGAAGGAGAATTCTTCAAGCCCCATCAGGTCTCGCGCCGCATATCGGTTGACTATGCGATCATGGAATTCCTCTG
>JAEORS010000133.1:0-5823 GCA_016840795.1 Candidatus Thorarchaeota archaeon
CATAATCCGAGAACACCTTGCCATACCCACAATCAGGATGAATGTGGGTGGGACCCTCATCCATGGACAGAGCTGTGGCCCCTGCATCCACAACTAGCCTGTCTTTGAAAGAACCGATCACACTCGCCAGCACGGTAAGTGCACAGTTGTAGGCTCTGCACATACCCAAGGCCACCTGAGTATAATCGAAGAAGACGTAGTTTCCAGGACGAACTTCTGTTATGCCGTCTGCAATCACGTCACGGACCATCATTGTGGGAGTGGAACCGATGCTAATAGTTTCGGGCGCCAGATTCGGATTCTCCTTTCTGAGCAGGCTCGCAAATTGAAGTACCGCCTGGCTCTCGTCGTCGGCGGCCTTGATTATGCCCTCTTCTGACGTTGCGGAATACGAGTGACCGCCATGAGTGAGAAGGCCTGCAAATCGTAGCCTTCGGGCTTTGCTGATTCTTTCGACCAGTCTGATTGATGAACGCTTGCTAGGATCGACACCGCTTCTACCGTAGGCACAGTCCACCTTTACCAGCACATCGAGTTCCATCTTGGTCCCCTTCAGAGCAGATACAAGATGGCTCACGCTAGTAGGGTGATCTACGAGAATCTTGAGGTCCGCTCGTACCGCGAGCTGCTTGATAGCTGGCATCTTGTCCTGTGCTATGGGCACTGCAAGAGTGATGTCCTTGAATCCATTCCTGGCAAAGTGCTGCGCTTCTCCAATGGTTGACGCGGCTATGCCAGCTGCTCCAAAGTTCTTCTGCAGCTCTGCGATTTCAAGACACTTGTGAGTCTTTATGTGGGGGCGAAGCGATACACCATTGTCTCGTGCTCTTGCTGACATGAACCTGATGTTGGCCTTCAGTCTGTCGTAGTCTAGAAGAGTCGCGGGAGTCATTAGGTCCGAAACACGCATGGGAATCCCATGTGCGCATCTCTAAAAAACCGTTCCTGCGCTATCATGGCTCAACCCTAGGTTATCCCACGTTGATCTCCTCTTATTCTCCGGCGCAGATTCAACCTTATCTCATCAATCTTGCTTCCGACTCTGCTCTTCCTTGGCCAGTAGTCCTTGATTTCCTCAAAACCATGAACATCCCAGTAGAGAGGGCAAGCACCTGTACAATAGTCAAAGTGCTTGCAGACTCTGCATCCCTCCGGTGCGAAATCCTTGGCGCGCCAGAACTTCGAGGCCCTGTTGTACCAGACCTTCTCGAAGCCATCCTGAAGCAGATTCCCCACTGCCACGCTGAAGCTTGAGCAGGGCAGCAGTCCGCCCTCTGCATCAACCGACAGCAAGCCATCGCAACATGCGCAGCTCTTGGCGCCAAGCCCGTGAGCAATTGGGTTGAACAGACAGACCGGAGTCGGCGCATACCAGACAAACTGGATTCCCTTGTGATTGGCCCTCTTCTTTACGCTTCTCACTATGTCACCAATCTCAGCATATGTGACCTGAAGTTCGTCGCGGAGCTTGGCTGCAGTTCCTGTGTAGATCACCATGTTCATACTGAAGTACGACAGTTGCAAGTCATCCGCCAAGAAGTCAACGAGTTCCTCGAGGTGCTCCACGTTGGGCTTGCATATGGTGGTGTTGCAATGAGTGTAGATGTCGGTCTTTCTCAGGTTTCTGATCCCTTGGACAGTCTGCTCAAAGGAGCCGGGCACACCGGTGATGTAATCGTGAACCTCTGCTGTTGCGCCCTCGATCGATAATTGGGCACTGTTCAAACCAGCCTCGACCAGTTTCTGGACATATTCCTTCTCGGCGCATCTCCGTCCATTCGTTATGAGATTGACACGTAGCCCCCTTCCTCTGGCGTGGGCAATCAGTTCGAAGAGGTCAACTCGAAGAGTTGGCTCCCCGCCAGTGAACGATAGGCTCGGAACATGGGCGTCGTCGACAATCATGTCGATGACTCTTTTAACTTCAGTTGTGTTCATCTCCTCAGACTCTCGGTATGGCGAATATGCGTAGCAGAACCTACACTTGTTGTTACAGCGATATGTGAGAGCAATCTCACTTAGTACAGGATACTTGATCTCGCCCGTACCAAAGGGGACGACCTTTGCAGTCTTGTACGAATAGATGTTCATGTTCCCCATGGTCATGTTTCGAAGATCATCCACGAACGCCGCTAGGTCGTTCAATACAACTTGCTCGTTGGCTCCGTAATTCTCTGTGAAGTGTTCCACTACATCGTTGGCGGAGGCTCCATCGAGAAGCATCTTGAGCATTTTCATGCCTGTTTCATTTAGGTGCATGACCTTGTTGGGTCTTAGAATCAGAAGACTGTCCTCTGGCCGCACGAAGAAGAACTCCTTCACTTCCTCCATGAACGTGTCTACCCATTTCAGGTCCTGAAGGGTATAGTCATACTGCGGATGGGGCATCTCATGCCAACAGAGACCTGGCCATCTTAAGGGTTCGTGTCTGTCAACACAGCTTCGGCCAGCTGAAAGGCTTATCAACATCCTTGTTCGAATAGCCCCAGAGCACCATCAAGGAGTGTATTGAATGAGTTCTGGTGAAACCATGCTGCCTTACGGGACGATTAGCAAGAAGAAGCTTATCATGCATTTCAGCGCGTTTGACATCGATTTCCCTGTGATTGCTGCAGGAATCCGGGAGCGAATGGATGTTCTACGAGAACTAGAAGTAGCTTTCGCAGGCTTTGGGACAGACATTCCCGAAGACATGTCTGAGCAGACTCCGGCAACAGTGAAGGCCTTCTTCGAGTATCTGGGGAAGGAAACAAACGCGACTGTGATTCTGAAGCGAGTGTATCATCTTGTCTGGGGCGGAATGATTCAGGAGTTTCCGGACCTTGAGGAATGGGCTGCTGCTAAAGCTGACCTCTCGAATCTTACTATTGCCCAAGCTGATGTCATACGTGCCAGAAGAGGAGAATGAGCTTAGATTGTCAGAATGGGAGCAGAAGCCAACGCTATCCGGGTGGGAGTCTATCGTTTGAATCGCCGACTAACGGTTGCTGTCTTTGTCTTGGCCGCACTCTTCGTGGTAATGCCTGCGGGTGCAACTCCCGCAACACCGAGTCAATCTCCGGTCGTCAATCTTGACAGCATATACGTGGATGTAGTTGTCCTACCGAACGGACGGATCAATGTCACGTACTGGATAACAATCTCTGTCCTTGACGGGTCTCTAGGTGGCTTTGATCTTCTTGGGATTCAAGAGAGTACCATCTATGACCCGGATCGAGCTTATGCCGAAGTCGGCGGGAGCAAATACAACTTGGTTGTTGGTACGCGCTCTACAGGGTATGCACTTGATTGGACACCACGTACTCAGAGCGGAGAGACCGTCACAGTTGTCTTCGGATACTTCAGCACAAATCGTATCATTGAGAAGACCCTTGAGTTGGGAGTATTCAACTGGGCGCCGGTCCAGTGGGAAGTGCCGATTGACTATGAGAATGTGCGGGTTATTTACCCCATAGTAATGAACGCATCATGGATAACCGGTGAGGGCGGGATAACTCAGGAGGGTGCCGACTATGCTGGATACCAAGAAGATGCGAACCAAGGGCTTTGGGACAACTCCGCAAATAGGTATGACTTTGATGAAGACAACAAGCTTGCCTATCCATCATCACCATCAGCCGTTCCTAGGAACTTCAGTATCAGTCTGGCCTACAATAACCTCGCCCCCTATGATCACTTCCTAGTCTTTCACTATACGAATTGGAGCTTCTACGCCCCATATCTTCTGCCTGGCGCTCTGGGATATGATACTGAACAGAACATCAATGTCGATGCCAATGTCGAGTTCGGCGTGGAATTGAGTGTGTTCAACTTTGGCGACGCCCCACTGGATGACGTAACTGTTTCCATGTCAATACCCGAAAACCTGACCTTGACTTCGGGTCAGACTGTTTCATATCTCGGAACCCTTGACGGAGGCGACGTTTCATTCCTGACGTTCAGTTTTATTCCGGACAACATTCCTGCCATCGTACAGATCACGCTTCAAATCTCAGCATCGAATCTGAACACGAGCGATTGGGTCACCTTGAGCGTCGATGTCTATATCCGTGAAGTGATTCCGCCGTTGATTCCGCCCGCCGTACTTGTGTTTGGTTTCACTGGTATTGCCGCAGTGGGAATCACCTATGCAGGCTACCGAAGAGTCACAGGTCATTACGGTGCTCACTGGGAAGCCAATGACACTACGGCTGTCTATCAGAGTCCTGAGATCTCAATTCAGACCTTCGGCACTCCTGGGACAGTGGCTGATCTCGATCCAGTAGAGAGTGCATTCTTCGTGAACACCACCAGAAAGAAGCTAGTTTCTATGATTCTCATGTCCTGTGTCAGGAAGGGTGCGGTGCGGGTCATTTCATCAGACCCCCTGAAGTTGTCTGACACCGGGATAAGATTCGAAGACCTCACATACTATGAAGAGATGTTTGTTGGCGCCATTGAAAACGGCGACCTTGACCCTGACAAGATTGATGAAATGTTGGAGGAGCTAGCTCAGAAGGTCCAGGATAAATCGTGGGATGCAGACTTCGAGGCCACATCTACGCACCATGAAGAGATGGTTGATGGCGCCTGGGATGACCTAGAGAGCGATCCCAGCCTAGATGGTCGAGTTGACTACTACTTCAACAGGCGATACCACGACACTTGGGCATGGTACTGGTTGTACATGCACCCGCGGCATGACCGCGATGTTAGGAGGGTATTTACACCTCCAGGCGGAACGATTTCTCCACCGAGGGTTCCGGAATGGTTTGGCCAGATGGCTGATGCGACTGGCCATGCAATCGATACCGCCGGACGTGTTGTTGGAGATGTTGCATCGACCACTGCTCAAATCGTATCCAATGTGACAGACACAATAGGGAGTGTTCTTGAGGGCGTTGGTAACATCATTCGGGAACCACTTCGACCGATAATCGAGGAAACAAGTCGCTGTGTATCACACGACGCCTGTCATTCTGCTTGTGTATCACACGATGCTTGCCACAGCGCCTGCCACAGCGCCTGTCACAGCGCTTGCGTTTGCCATAGTGCTTGTCATGCCGCGTGTCACTCCGCCTGCGTTTCAGGAGGGTTCAGATAATGGGTGAGACGAAGAAGACAATCTTTCACATGAGTGACGTTCACATCGGAGAAGATGGTGTAGAAACTGATGATTTCCGACAGATTGTGGATAGCATTGAGAAGCGGGCTGCTCACGTGACCTCTCCTCTCCTACTCATCACGGGAGACCTTACTGCTGAAGGACTAAGGGAAGAGTATGAGGAGTTTGCGAGTGTCGTGGAGGGCTTGTCTGTACCAATGGTTGTTGTTCCTGGGAACCATGATGAGCGCAACTACGGGGCAGTTCATTTTGAGGAGCTGCTGGGTGAGCGATTCAAGACTTTTGAAGATGACAGCATCGCGCTCTATGCAGCAGACAGTGCGGAGCCAGACAACGATGCAGGCCATGTTGGCCGCACGAAGTATGAAGAAATCAGTGACTTCTTCGGACAAGCGAAAGAGAAGGTCCGCATTTTCGCACTACACCATCACCTGATACCGGTCCCACATACTGGCAGGGAACACAACGTCGTTGAAGACTCAGGTGCAGTTCTAGGTCTCCTGGATTTGGCCAACTGCTCAATCATACTCAATGGCCACCGCCATGTTCCATGGATGTGGAATCTCAACAACATGGTGCATTATACGACCGGCACTCTACTCTCTCGCAGGATTCGCGGGGCTACCACACAAGTACACACACTGATTGAGATATCGAAGAGTGATGTCACATTCACGCTAATCGAAAAGTCAGTATCCGCCAGTCTGTTCTCTCGGTCT
>JAEORS010000016.1:0-20515 GCA_016840795.1 Candidatus Thorarchaeota archaeon
AGCGTGAGAGGCAGAAATGAAGATTTCCCCGACACTTCTGACAAGACACGAGATCATCGGTCTTCATGCCCATGTCGTGAGTTCTTCCGATAGCGGGCTTGTGTCCAGAAGAGGCTTTGTCGAGCATGAATCAAGAGAGATGATACACCTGTCGACAAGGACAGGCGTAATCAGAGTGCCGAAGAGTATCTGTGTATTCGACTTGAAGCTCAGTGATTCGACTGTAGTAAGAGTTGACGGGCGTCTGTTGACGGGGACTCCAGATGACAGACTGAAGAAACGCCAGAGTCGGAGATGGTAATCAATGGCAAAGACCAAAGTTCGCAACATCGGGATTCCAAATGTGGAACCGCCTGAGAGAGTCTGTGAGGACTCACACTGTCCGTTCCATGGCAGCCTCCCAGTTAGAGGTGGAGTAAGAGAGGGGATGGTTACGAGTGTAAAGATGCATGGTACCATTACATACCAGCAGGACTATCTCAGTCTGGTCAAGAAGTACGCGAGGTATGAGCGACGGAGATCGAAGAAACATGCGCATCTCCCACCCTGCATTGATGTGAATGTAGGGGACATTGTCAAGACCGTAGAGTGTCGTCCCATCAGCAAGACCGTATCTTGCGTGGTGGTAGGCGTCACAAAAAGGAAGGAGGAGTAGTCGTTGTCGAGAAAGGTAGGACGAGGCATCAGGAAGTTCATGCCAAGAATCGCAAGAGGTCTGCCAATAGGTGCCAAGATTCTCTGTACGGATAACTCAGGAGCACGAGAACTCCAGATAATCACCGTCTTCGGGTACAAAGGGAAACTCCGAAAACTCGGTAAGGCCGGCATAGGAGACAAGGTGAATGTTTCCGTTACAAAGGGGAAGCAAGACCTACGGAAACAGGTCCTGCAGGCCATCATTGTTAGACAAAGAAAACCATACCGCAGACCGGACGGCACATGGATGCAGTTCGAAGACAATGCCGCCGTCCTGATTAAGGCTGGAGGAGAGCCTCAGGGCTCAGAGCTTCGTGGGCCGATGGCAAGAGAAGTGACTCTCAAATGGCCACGAGTAGCGGCTATCGCATCGAAGATAGTGTGAGGTTGAAGAGATGACGAAGAAACCTAGTTCGAAGTCTCCAAGAAAGCAGAGACGACGCGTCTACAAGTCGCCACTGCATGTCCGCAAGAACATGCTGAAATGTAGACTTGATGAGTTCCTTCAGGAAGAATATGGAATGCGTTCTATGGCAATCAAGAAGGGAGACCTCGTCAGAATCATGAGAGGTCAGTTCCGAGACACTGAGGGGAAGGTAACGGCTGTGGATTATCGTGCGATTCGAGTTCATTTAGAGAATGCCACAGTTACACGAGCTGACGGAAAGGAAGCGAACATCCCGATTCATCCGTCAAATCTCATGCTAGTCAAGCTCGAACTTGATGATGATCGAAAGAAACTGCTCGAGAAGAAGACAGTAGAGATTGAGGAGAGTGATTAGATGGCAAGAAGAGGGCAAAAGAGGCACTTGAAGCGATTGCCGGCACCCAGACACTGGCCAATCAAAAGGAAACACGGGAAGTTCGTTACAAAGCCTGTTGCAGGTCCGCATCCGAAGGAGCATTGCCTCACTCTGGCCATTCTTCTCAGGGAAATGCTTGGTTATGCAGAGAACATGCGGGAGATAAAGGCGATTCTCACAACAGGACAGTTGCTGGTTGACGGAAGACCGCGCAAGGATCCTGGCTATCCTATTGGACTCATGGACGTAATAGAAATCAGGGATTCTGGAGAGCGATTCCGCTTGCTTCCTAAGACTCGAGGGGGCTTCCGACTTGTGCCAATTGATGACAAAGAGGCAGCCTTCAAGCTCTGCAGAGTCGAGAAGAAGATGATGATTCCAGGAGGGAAACTCCAGATGACCCTTCATGATGGCAGGAATCTCCTACTGCCTGAAGGAGCCAAGGCGTCTGACTTCAAGACGCTTGATACAGTGAAGTTGTCTTTGCCAGAGCAGAAGTTCATGAAATCATTCCCTCTCGAGAATGGAGCCTACGCAGTAGTTAGTAGGGGAAAGAACATCGGAATCGAGGGCAAGATCCTCGAAGTACAGAAGCGCTTTGGGACGCATGCTAGTACTGTCACACTTGAGGATCCTGAAGGCAATCGATTCCAGACTGCACTCGAGTATGTGTTTGTGGTCGGCAAGAAGACGTCTGAGGTCAGCCTTGATTCGGGAGGAGCTGCAGCATGAGCGTCACACCGAACGAAGGACTCTACCTTGCGGATTGGGAGGCATATCCCATGAAACAGCCCTATATCGCAAAAGTGGTGATTGACATGTGCACGGGTGGCGGAGAACCTCTGAATAGGGGCTCAACCATCTTGGAGCAGCTGACAGGTCAGCTGCCTGTTCAGTCAAGGGCGCGCCAGACAGTCCGTGATTTTGGTATAAGAAGAAAGGAACCAATCGCTGTCCGAGTGACATTGAGAAATGACAGTGCAAGAACCTTCTTGGCACGGGCTCTTCAGGCGAAGGAAAACGTCCTCTTGATACGAAACTGGGACGAGGATGGGAACTTCGCTTTTGGAATCAGTGAACACATCGACATACCTGATGTGTCGTATGACCCTCAGCTCGGAATCCAAGGGATGAACATCACAGTATGTGTTGAGCGTCCTGGATTCAGAGTGAAACGTAGAAGAAGAAGAAGGACTAAGGTCCCATACAGACACAGACTGACGCCAGAGGAGAGCATGGTCTTCATAAAGAACGATTTTGGCGTCGAGATTCTTGAGAAGGAGCGCGAACGCACGTACTTGTTCTGAGGTGAGCGATGATGAGCACAAAGAAAGAACGTAGCAGAAAGCGCAAGAAGATGGGAAAGGGCAGCAGGAACTGCGTTCGATGCGGGACCCACCAAGCGATAATCCGATCGTATGGACTGAACATGTGCCGTCGCTGCTTCAGAGAAACAGCTGAGAAGCTGGGATTTCGCAAGTATAGTTAACGGAGGCCAAAGAAAGATGACACTACTAGACCCATTGGCTGATGCAATGTCAAGCATCTACAACAGTGAGATAGTTGGAAAGCCTGAGGTGATTGTAGCGCCGGCTTCCAGCCTGATAGAACGTGTGCTGCAGGTGATGCAGACGCAGGGTTACATCGGCGAGTTTGAGCTAATCGATGATGGTAAGGCAGGAAGATTCAGAATCCAGCTCATGGGACGCACCAACAAGTGTGGGGTGATCAGACCACGATTTCCAGTAAAAAGAGATGGATTCGAGAGATTCGAGAAGCGCTTCCTTCCAGCCTATAACTACGGAGTCCTGATTGTGACTACTCCGCGTGGAGTCATGACACATCGCGATGCCAAGAACCTGGGAATCGGAGGAAGATTACTGGCATTTGTGTATTGAGTGGAGGTCCTACAAGATGTCATCGAGTTATGTGTACGAAAAGAGGATTGAGATACCGGGTGATTGCCAGGTCACGCTGGATGCTAAGACCGTCACAATCAGTGGTGCAAAGGGGACCCTCCAACGTGAGTTTCCGGAACCTCAGACGACTCTCAGGATTGATGGAAATGAGCTTGTTGCAACCACGAATATCAACAGGAAGAGAGCAAGAGCACTGGTGGGCACAGCCATCGCACATGTGCGTAATATGCTCATCGGGGTGCAGCATGGCTATACCTACGAGATGAAGATTGTATTCAGTCACTTTCCCATGTCAGTCGAGGTTCAGGGCGATGAACTGCTCATCAAGAACTTCATCGGTGAAAGAGGAGTTAGAAGGGCTAGGCTGATTGGAGACGTCGAGGTGAAGACCACAGAAGATGATGTCATCATCAGTGGAATAGACATAGAGGCGGTTTCTCAAAGTGCCGCAAACATTCAGCTCGCAACCAAGATTCGGGGAAAGGACCGACGTGTGTTCCTTGATGGCATCTACGTGATCAGGAAACGCAAGGGCGAGGAAGTGAAGTCAATAGTCTGAGGAGGCGAGATTCATGTCTAAGAAACCAAAGCTTACTGACGTGCCTGGACTGGGTGTGAAGATGGAGGAGAGACTCGCTAAGGCAGGCGTAAAGACTGTAGCCAAGCTTTCCAAGTCCAAGGCGGACAAGCTAGCAGCCAAGGTCGAGGGGCTGAGCGAGGCGGGCGCAGCAAAACTGATTGCTGCGGCTCAGGAACTGGTTTCTCCACCGCCGGCTGAGAAGCCCAAGAAGAAGCCAGTGAAGAAGAAGGTGAAGGAAGAGAAGCCGAAACCCAAGAGAGAGGAAAAGGCGGAGAAACCCAAAGTCAAACCCAAGAAGAGGAAAAAGAAACCCGAACCGAAGCCGAAACTTGTGAGAGACACGCTCATCAATCAACGACTCCTCCGAATCGCGAAGGAGAAGAGAAAGAAACAACCTAAATTCCGACATGAGCAAGCACACAGATGGACTCGGGTAGGTGACTCTTGGAGAAAGGTTCGCGGAATTGACAGTGCCACACGAGAGAAGCGTAAAGGACGCATAGCGATGGTGTCTTCGGGGTACCGGAAGCCGAAGGCAGTTAGGGGGATGCACCCATCCCGATTCACAGAGGTCTATGTGGAACGGCCATCCGATGTTGAAGGTCTTGACCCTGATATCCATGCAATCCGTATAGGCGCTACAGTCGGTTTGAGAAAACGACAGGAGATTATCCGAAGAGCAGATGCCCTCATGGTGAGAGTCTTGAACCCAGGCGCTCCTGAGACCGTCGTTGAGGAGGACCTCTTCACAGATCTTGAGGGGTTGGAGGTGGACTAGAAATGAAGCTGAGTACCCAGAAAAGGCTCGCGGCAGGCGTGATGAAGGTAGGAACGTCTAGAGTCTGGATAGACCCTCAGTTCGAAGATGAAGTGTCACTTGCAATTACGAGAGAGGACATCAGGCGTCTTGTGGATGAAGGAGCCATCCAGAAGAGACAGAAGCTAGGGGTTAGCAGAGGAAGAGCGCGCTACATTCTGAAGCAGAAACGGAAGGGTCAGAGGAAGGGTCCTGGAAGGAAGAAAGGCAAGCACACGGCGAATCTATCCAAGAAAGACCGGTGGATGATGAAGATCAGACCGATGCGGCGAGAGCTCACAAGACTGAGAGGCGAAGGCAGGATAACCCGGAGTGTGTATCGAGACCTCTACCTGAAGGCCAAAGGAAACGCATTCAGAAACACGGCTCACCTTCGTACCTATATCAAGGAACACAAGCTGGAGGCGAAGAAGAAGCGATGAAAGAAGGTCCTACATACAGAGTGAAGTTTCGGAGACGTCGAGAAGGGAGGACCAACTACTACAGGCGACGTAGGCTCCTCCAGTCTGGAAGTCCACGATTGGTCGTAAGAAAGACAAACACTCGAGTGATAGTACAGTTGACAGAGGCCAAAGTGATTGGAGATTCTACAGTTGCCGCGGCTGTTTCTTCGGAGCTGAGCAAGTATGGGTGGGACGCCGGCACCGGGAACCTACCTGCTGCATACTTGACAGGACTACTGGCAGGGCTGAGAGCCGATGCTAGAGGTCTCAAGCATGCGGTGTTGGATGTCGGTTTGCATCCACCAGTTCGCGGTTCGAGATTGTACGCAGCATTGAAGGGAGCCCTGGATGCGGGCATGGACATACCGCACAATCCAGACGTGCTTCCTGATGAGGCGAGACTCTCAGGAGAACACATCGTTGCAGCATACAAGCACTTCAGTGAGAACCATTCAGAGGGGCATCACTTCAGTGCTCTAGGAAAGAAGAAGACCACTTTGACAGCAATCCCGACCCAGTTCAAGAAAGCAAAACAGGCAATGCTTGCAATTCCAAAAGCGGAGTTGAAGAAGAAGAAGCCTGCAGCAAAGAAATCCAAGGCGGCTCAGAAGAAGCTGGCAAAGAAGAAGAAGGAGAAACCTCTCGAGAAACCTCCTCGTGCCACGCCAAGGAAGCCGAAACCCAAGAAGCTCATCTCTAGAGGCAAGGGGAAGAAGGGCAGAAAAGGTGGGACGAAGAGATAGGAGTTGACTTGTGATGAGTAGAAGACAACGCCGAGCACCACGACGTCAGGAAGCGAGTCCCCTTGATGACTGGGTTCCTAAGACTGGTCTTGGGAAACTTGTCAAGGAAGGCCATATCAACAACATTGAGGAGATATTCCTCAACAACTACGTAATCCGTGAACCAGAGATAATTGATGTTCTGATCCCAGAGCTTCGGCAAGAAGTCGTAGATGTGAGCATGGTCCAAAGGCAGTCAGACAGCGGTCAGCAGAAGAGCTTCAGAATTACTGTCGTCGTCGGAAACGGAGAAGGAGTCATTGGAATTGGAATCGGAAAGGCTCCAGAGTTTGTACCAGCCGTACGTGCCGCTGAGGCAAGGGCGAAACTGAACGCAACTGTGTTCCGGAGAGGATGCGGGTCTTGGGAATGTAGATGTCATGACCCACACAGCATCCCGTTTCAGACCAAGGGAAGATCAGGGTCTGTTTCCGTTACCCTCCGTCCAGCTCCAAAGGGAACTGGACTGGTTACTGCTGACGTTGGCAAGATAGTCTTGCGAATTGCAGGGCTTCATGACGTATGGTCCGTTACCAAGGGGCGTTCAAGGACTTCGTCAAACTTCGCGAAAGCCTTTGTAGATGCCCTTACACAGACCTATAAGATGCTGCCTCCACAAGAGTGGATATCTTCAGGGGTGTCAGAAGAATGAGTTCAGAAGGGAAGGTCATTTTGGCAGTCCGCGTCAGAGGGCAAGCAAGCGTTCGTCCACAGATAGAGGACACTCTTAACAAGCTTCTACTGGGAAGGCTACATCAGGCAAGAGTCCTGAAACTGAGTCCAAGCCTTCAGGGGATGATTACGAAAGCAAAAGACTACATCACCTGGGGAGAGATCGATGCGGAAACCATGGAATTACTTCTATCGAAGCGAGGTCGACTCCCAGGCAATAAGAGGCTTGACGATGGATATGTAAAGAAGAACTCGAGCCACAGCACGGTTAAGGCACTTGCCAAGGCAATAACGGAGGGCAAGGCTTCTGTTGATGACGTCGCGGATTTGAAGCCAGTCTTTAGGCTTTCACCCCCACGGAAGGGATATCGAGGAAAGAGGCATCTACCCGTGGGAATGGGAGGAGTAACCGGTTACAGGGGAGCCGAAATCAACAACTTAGCACGCAAGATGATATGAGGTGATATGAGTGAGTTGGGACGACCCGTTTGATGATTCTGAGGACCCACGAAAAAAGATTCGTAGATGGTTTGGCGACTTCCTCCCCGAGGATGTCTTCGAACAGATAGATGAGATGATGAGGCGTATGATGGAGGAAATGAATGAAGGCACCATGTTTGACATGAAGTCTCTCGAGGATTTCATGAACCAACATCCTGATGGCGCGAACCCATTTGTGTTTGGATTCTCGATGCGTATTGGACCAGATGGCAAGCCTATCATTCAGAGATTCGGCAATGCTCCAGGTCCTGACGGGGCCAAGATGACCCCTCAACTGGAGCCTTTAGTTGACATAATCGAGGAAGGCGATGAGATAATCGTTGTTGCTGAGCTCCCTGGAGTTGAAAAGGATGAGTTAAAGGTCCGCGTCAAGGGACAGACGCTCACAATTGATGTCAACAACCCTCAGAGGCCCTATCACAAGGAACTCGAACTGCCAGCCAAAGTCAGCAAGGAAGAAGCGAAGTCCTCAATGAGGAATGGAGTTCTAGAAGTGCGCCTAAAGAAGGTTTGAGAAAGGAGAGAACCGCCATGCAGAAACGACGACCCAAGAAGATTACCAAGATGCGAGGAAGAAGGTCAGCCGGATACGGTTTCAGCGCGGGCCATAGAGCTTCGGGCCAGAGAGGAGGCAAAGGAATGGCGGGCTCAAAGAAGCATCACTACATTAAGGTCATGCAGGAGAACCCTCGATACTTTGGGAAGTGGGGTTTCAGGAGACCTCAGAAACTCATCGAAGGTCTTGTTGTAGTCAATATTGGTGATATCGACGAGGCATTGGAGAGACTTGTCGAGAGAGGTGGGGCGACCAAGAAAGGACACACGTACACTGTTGATGTTTCTGCCATTGGCATAGACAAGATACTTGGTTCTGGAAAGGTCACTCAGAAGATTGACCTAGTAGGGGTCAGAGCAATCTCGGCTAGGGCACGTGAGAAGGTACTTGAGAAAGGCGGTTCTATAGATCTGGAGAAAGAGGCGTAGCAGGCCTCCAACTCGTTCTCCTTAACATTCGGGCTCACAACATACACTGTAGAACCCTACACATGAACCACTATCTTTAAAGGTGAAGCCAAACTGGCAGCCAAGAAAACTTACCCGCAGGAGACTTCGATTTGCCGTCTGCATTCCTTAGGGCTCTTTCACCATTCGTACGGGTGATGCCAGAGGTAAAGGCACCTGATCGAGAGGTGTCCTTCCGTGAGAAGATGGTATGGACGGCTGTAATCCTCGTACTCTTCCTTCTCATGTCACATATCCCCCTGTACGGTGTTAATCCGACGGTTGGAACTGACTATCTATGGGCTCTGCGAGTGATTCTCGCAAGTACAAGAGGATCTCTGATGGAGCTCGGGATAGGGCCGATAGTCACTGCAGGTCTGGTCATGCAGCTTCTCTCGGGCTCGAAGATTATCGATGTCGACTTCGGTGACCCTGAGGACAGAGCAATGTTCACCGGAGGCCAGAAAGTCCTAGCCATGATCATGACGGCCTTCCAGGCCATCGCCTACATAGTTGGCAATGCATACGGCCAACTGGGACCTGAGGCCGCACTGATAGTGTTCATGCAGCTACTCCTGGCGGGAATAATCGTTATCCTCATGGATGAGCTCATCCAGAAGGGATGGGGACTCGGTTCTGGCGTGTCACTCTTCATCATGACCAACGTCGCCGGCCAAGTAATGTTCAACATGCTGAACTTCGTCGATTTGGAATCTGTGCCGCTTGGCAATCCCACCAACCTTCCCAAGGGCATCATTGCTGCCCTTCTTGCAAACACGCTGCGGTTCTTTGGAATCGGGACTGATGTCGGTCCATTCGCTCCCTGGCAATGGCTATTGATTCGAGATGGCTTCAGCCCTAGCCTGTTCACGTTGACTGTGACCCTGATCATCGTGTTCGGTGTCATATGGATGGAAACCGTGAGAGTGGAAATACCCCTTCAATATGCCAAGTATAGAGGAATGAAGGCCAGATACCCAATCAAGCTACTGTATACCTCAAACATCCCTGTGATTTTGGCTCAGGCATTATTCGCCAACATCCTGTTCTTCGGGCAGATTATCTATACGAACTTCAACTCAACTGGGACAAACCCCCTGCTGAATTGGATAGGCATCTTCGAACAAGACCCAGATAGTGCTCGTATGATTGCCACATGGGGACTTTCTCGGTATGTCACACCACCGCAGGGACTGTTTGCTCTATTCCTTGAGGAGGACGGCCTCATCCATGTGTTTGTCTATGCGGCCTTGATGATCTTGCTCTGTTGGGGGTTCAGCAAGGTCTGGGTTGACATTTCGGGTATAGCTCCGAGAGACGTGTCCCGCCAGCTCCTGAACTCTGGCTACATCGTGCCCGGTTTCAGGAGAAGCGAGAAAGTACTGGAGCGCCTCTTGGACAGGTATATACCGATAGTTGCCAGCCTTGGTGGATTTCTGGTAGGAATTCTCGCTGCGGCCGCAGATGTCGCAGGAGCCTTAGCTAGTGGTACGGGCATTCTGCTGATGGTCTCAATCATCAAGCAGTACTATGAGCAGATAGCCAAGGAACAGCTAGCGCAGATGGGTGGCGAAGGCGTAGCAGGACTTCTTGGAATCCTCTAGAGTGTGGGCGAGAACACCCCTGGCCACACACTCTCTCGGACTTGGTTCGAACCGAGGTCATGACGATTGGAATTGAGGCAAACCTAAAATGGGCGAATGCTTCCTCCAGTGGGTCTGAGAGAAGGAAAGGAGAATCGCTGGGGTTTCGCACAATGGTGTCAAGCAAGGTTAGGTATGGGCTACCCTCATTGTTCTTTGTTGTCGGCGTCTGGGCCGCTGTCCAGATAATAGTAGGTGTGACATCTGCTGCTGAAACCTCTGACATTCTTACGGTCTGGGGGGGGTCTGCCTATGAGGACATAATCTTTGTCATAGCTGTAGGACTGCCGATACTTCTCCTAGAATACGCTGGGCTTGCAGTTCCTATGGCAATTGTGTTTTTGGCCATTGCTCGAAACTACAAACGCGCCTCCTATGAGATGAACATCATGAACATTGGCACCGAATTTGGTGGTGTTCGGATGATTCGCAGGGCTGTGGCACCCGCCCTATTCAGTGTCAGCACATCGGAGTTCCTGAAGGGTTGGATTCAGAGCAGTGTCTTCGCGCTCTCCGATGTGCCAGCTGCAATGACGGCAATGTATGACATCTCGTTGACCTTGATTGCTTCACTACTCTTCTTGGTGGTGGCACTTCCACTCTTTTCAGCAACGTGGGTATTGAACGACGCGGGAATTGTCACCCATTTGAAGGAAGACAAGATGAGAATACGTCAGTGTCCTGACATGCAAGGAGTGGGCCGTTGGGTCGGAAACACATTGGGTGGATACGCGCTAATAGCGTTCCCTCTGGCTATGTTCGTGACCCAGTTCTGGGATCCTTATGTGCTCCAAATGCGAGAACCTACACCATCGAATCTTCTGACCAGCTTCCTTTGGATTCTAGGGCTGCCACTTCTGGTCATGGCGTTCATCATGCCTGTAGTTGCTGTCAACGAGGTATCACAGAAGAGAATCAGAAAGCGACTCACAGCGTATGCGGTTCGTCTAGGTGCAACAGTGGTACTCAAGAGGAGGGTAGAGAAGGTTGACAAGCCGGAGGTACTCGTGAAGAAGAGGCCAAAAGAGCTAGCTGAAGGGATTCTTGAAGCGGAAGAGGTTGTTGAGATTGTGACCTCGGCCAAGGGAGTAAAAACATACAAGCGGAAAGAAGAGAAGAAGAAGCCAGCCAAGAAGAAACAATGACCTTCCGACTTCTAAGGTGATTGCGGTTGGGGACTAGGGAGAAAGTCTTCGCTTACATCACCAAGGGTAATCGCCTACTAGTCTTCACAGAACGTGGGTTCGAACGCTTTGGCCTTCAGGTTCCGGCTGGGTCAAGGAAGAAGGGGGAGCCGCTTGAGCTAGCTGTGCTACGAGAAACCAAAGAAGAAACTGGGCTGAAGTCCCTCAGGCTCATCAAGCATCTAGGCACTGTTGATGTGGAGCAGGCCGAGTATGGACTCGATGAAACGCACAAGCGCTACTTCTTCCATCTGGTCTGTGAAGAAGAAACTCCTGAGTCATGGAGTCATGTGGAATCAGATCCAAGCATAGTCCAAGAGAACACACCCGAAACCATTGTCTATGACATTCATTGGATTCCTTTGTCAGATGACATTTCAAATATGGCGAATGGGCATGACGAGTTTCTGGAGAATCTCCGCGGCAACTTTGAGCAGTGATTGAGTTGGCGAGGTATTCTAGCCCACGTTAATGGTTCCACAACTTGGGCATACAACCTCTTCTCCGAACTCAGGTGCGTCGGGAAGGGAAAAGCCACAGTAGGCACAGCGTGCAGTAGTCAAGCCGTCCGACCGGAGCTTCTTGGCGGCCATGATTGCACTCGCTGAAACGAATGTATCCTCTGAGGGATCGAACTTTCCCTCGACTAGTCCGCTTCCCACAAGAGTGAATACGAGTTCTCTGGTATCCTCGACTGATAAGTCAGAGTACTCTGTGAGATCAGACATGGATATCTTTGACACGCTTCTTAACACGCCTAAGACCCTTGTGCGAACAGTATCAGTAATACTGACTAAGGAGCTGACGGGTTCAGTTACTACCTCCGTGGAGGCGCTCATACTCACCAGCCCCAATATTGCGCCCCTAGCCCTATGTTCTTCGGGAACGTAGATCAACCTCAAAGGGTTGTTTGATACATCGATTTCTCTCAAATATGCGCAAGACGCTAGCGGTCGGAGATCAAGAGTGTGAAGACGATTGTGTTCGAGACGCAGTATATTCAGGCGTACACAGTTGCTCAATGGAGATAAATCGATTTCGCTGAGCTTATTGCCATTGAGGTGGACTTCATGCAACTTCCAGCATGCAGCTACCGGTGACAAGTCAATGGAGATGATATCTTTATAGGCCAGATAGAGATCTTTGGCATCTGGGGAGAGCTTCTTTGTCTTCTCTCCGTGCCTGCTCAGGTACGTTACTTGGACATAATCCACGCGAACGCGACCCCCATTCTGGTCAAAGAATCCCGTGAAGAACTATTAAGATTCCTGTTCAGTCAGAAGAAGGCGTTACACTCAGTAGTGTGTCATACGGATGTCCATCAGATACTTGCGCCTCTCTTTCTCACCAGGGCCTACAGAACCTATATAACTAGTAGAGTGGGACCAACCGCAAGTTCTGCGAAAGGCAAGAGGTGGTCGACCTCATGGCGGAAACAAGGAATGTGGTTATTGTCACCGGTATCCCAGGAGTTGGCAAAACGACTGTGATTGATACTGCCGTTGAGATGGTCAAGAGCCAACACGGAGAAGAGGTACGAATACTGAACATCGGCACTGAGATGCTTGAGGTTGCCGTGGAGAAGGGGCTCATAAAGGACAGAGACGAGTTGCGAAAGATGCCCACAGCCAGACAGCGAGAAGTTCAGAGATTAGCCGGAGAGTCAATCGCAAGGAAAGCGAAGACGGCCAGGATCATCGTTGACACACACACGCTCATACAGACCAAGAATGGCTTCCTCATAGGACTACCTGAGTGGGTCGCCAAACCGCTTCAACCCAAGACTGTTGTCCTCGTTGAAGCGGACCCAGAGAAGATTGCTGGTAGACGGAGCTCTGACGAAACACGGACACGAGATGAGCAGATTGTAGACGAGATTGACACGCATCAAAGAATGTGTCGAGCCGCTGCAGTTTCTGTGGGAACCATCACAGGTGCAACCGTTAGAGTGATCAAGAACCGAGAAGGAAAGGTAGAAGAGGCGGCCACCGAACTGGCATCAACGCTTATGGAGTAGGAAACAGATGCAGGATCCATTTGGCGACTTTATGGCTTGGTTCAACATCGCCTTCGCCTTATTCAAGACTCCGCCCTTTGCGGCACTCTTCATAATGGTGATTTCACTCAGCATAACAACTGTAAGCAACCTAGCAATGAAGCGGTTTTCCGATATGCGCAGGTTGCACAGATACCAGGCAGAGATAAAGCAATACCAAGAGATGCAGAAGGAGGCTGAGAAAACTCAGAACGAGAAACTCATGAGGAAAGTGAAGCGACGAAAGGCATACATTGAGAGAATCCAACGTGAGATGTTGACTCAGAGATGCAAACCTTCACTGATGTTCTTCATCCCGTTCATATTGTTGTTCACTGTTCTTCGAGCTTTCTACTTCATTATTGATGATCCTATCACTGGTGCAGGGCACGATCAGGTCGTAGCAGTCATCCCATTCAGCGTTCACAAGCTCCTGCCGTTTCTGACTGGGTGGCTGGGTGTTCCCACAGCCTATGGTTTTGGGATGACCTTCTTCGGGTTCTACATGATGGTGGGACTTGGACTAGGACAGGTACTCCAGAGAATAATGGGAGTCTCATTGACATAGCAAGTCCCAAGTAACCGCACACCGGTTTCCTTAAAAGAGAAGACCGAGGGCTCAGAGGAAAAGCCACTGACCGCGATTAGGTGAGGTCTATGCCACGTCCCGGCCAACTAACAAGAGGAAGAGCAAATCGCAGTAAGAAGACACCTGGCGGTAGGCTTGTCGTGCATCGTGAGAAATCCTACAGGGCCAGAGGCACCTGTGCATTGACTAGCAAGCAAATGCAGCTTCCGAAAGGAGCCAAGCAGGGACGGGTTGGAAAATCCAGCCATTCCTCAAAGAGACCCAATCGTCCATATGGTGGCTATGCCACTGCCAGAGCAACACGACGCGGCATAATCCGCAAAGCGCGAGAATAGCAAGATGAAGCGCGTTGTGACCATTGGTGGTCTTCACGGGACGGGGAAGAGTTCCGTGGCAGACAGGATCTCAAAGGAGTTCAAACTCAGAAGAGTTTCTGCGGGCATCATATTCCGCAATCTAGCTGCTGAGAGAGGGCTTACTCTCGAGGATTTCAGCAGAGTAGCTGAACAAGACGAGGAGATAGACAGACTCTTAGATGAAAAACTGAGGGTGGAAGCTGAGAAGGGGGATGTCGTAGTAGACGGCCAGTTGGCCGCTTGGATGGCGGGAGAAAACGCGGACTTCAAGATTCTCCTGACTGCTCCACTGGACGTTCGCATCAAGAGAATCTCTGAACGCGATGGCACTGACTATGAGTATGCAAAACGAGAAACAATTGCCCGAGAAGGCAGCGAGAGCGCTCGGTACAAGGAGTTCTACGGAGTCGAGATTAACGACCAGTCAATCTACGACCTGGTTCTCAGGACAGACAGATACGACCTCGATGGTGTAGTCAGGATTCTAACCACAGCAATTCGGACTTTCTTTGAGCAGAACGAAGTATAGTAGGAAGCGCAACGCTGATATGCCAATCAGTGGTCGACATCCTGTTTCTCCCAGTCCAATGGGATGAGACCGTGAGGCGACTTGCGGCCTCAGCTAGACCGAGGACCGGCGAGGTGCTAGGAAATGACTCTGTATAATATAGGACGCGTGTGCGTAAAGACAGTTGGACGTGAAACTGGAAGCTACTGTGTCATAGTCGATGAGATGGAAGGCAGATTCGTTGTAGTGACCGGACCAAAGCATGTGAGTAGCGTGCGAAGGCGCAAATGCAACATTCGACATCTGGAACCTCTGGAGATGGAGATTCCCATAGAGAAGGGTGCCGATGATAGCGCGGTGGAGAAGGCACTGGAAGATGCTGGACTGAAAGAGAAGTTCAAAGAGAAGATCAGACTACCTCAGTAGTCAGCTCTGATTGTAGGGCGGCCCTTGGGGGATAGAACATGAAGGGCCTTCTGCCATCAGACTCACACCGAGAAACAATACTGAAGTCGAGTGAAACGACAAATCCAGACTATGGTTATTCATCATTGGAGAACCTCCCGATTGAATATCTACTCAACAACAGTGTTATCGTGCTCGACAAGCCGTCAGGTCCAACAAGCCACGAGGTGGCCACATGGGTGCGCAGAATCCTGAACGCTTCTCGCGTAGGTCATGGAGGTACTCTTGACCCAGCAGTCACCGGAATACTTCCGACGGGTGTGGGCAATGCCACGAAAGCGATGCGGGCGCTGCTACCAGCAGGGAAAGAGTATGTATGTCTGATGGAACTACATGGCCTAGCAGAAGAAGATGAAGTACTTCGTATCTTAAACGAGTTCGTGGGCAAGATCTATCAAAGACCACCTCTCAGGTCTTCTGTGAAGCGAGTTCTTAGAGTGAGACAGATTTACTACAACGAGGTGCTTGAAGTCAAGGGCCGTCTTGTGTTGTTCAAGGTAGGCTGTCAGGCTGGAACATACATTCGTAAGCTTTGCTTCGACATAGGAGAGGCTCTAGGTGTGGGAGCCAGCATGAGAGAACTCAGACGGACTCGTGTCGGGTCGCTTCGTGAAGACAAACACCTCTGCTCGCTCTACGACCTCAAGGATGCGTATCACTTCTGGAAAGAGGACGGCGAGGAAGGTGAACTGAGGAAGTACCTGCTCCCAATAGAGTCTGCACTGGGCCACTTGCCATTGGTACATGTACGTGATAGTGCCGTTGACGCCATCTGTCATGGGGCGAATCTTGCCGCTAGTGGAGTTGTGAGTCTTGACGCTGGAATCAAGAAAGGCGAGCTTATGGTCCTGAGCACAATGAAGGGAGAGGCCATTGCCATAGCCAAGAGTGCCAAGACCTCAGACATGATAGCAAAGGCAAAGAGTGGAATCGTAGCTACGACCGAGAGGGTCTTGATGGAGAGAGGGCGCTATCCTCAGATGTGGAGGAAACGTGCGTCAGAAGATTAGAAACAATGCACGAACTGACCAGCTTTTTATGCAAAACTCTAGAATTATTACTGGCTCTGGAGCAAGAGCGCGACTGACGGTACTCATCTTCAGAGGTGAGAGCTGAGGAAGCTCCCAACTACGCGTCGACGCCGGTCCTGTGCGAACAGGGAGGTGAGAGCCTCGCTCTGGGAACAGAAACGACACCCCCGAGCTAGAGATGACAAGGATACAGCATCTGAAGCTGTTGAGGACTAGTTCGGACGGGATGAAACGGCCCATCACCGGGTAGCAACTCCAAGAATACACCTGCGATGTGTCGGCCTGAGGTGTAGGGTAGGAGGCTTAGTCTGATGTCGCGAAGCTCCTCTCTGGTAACGGATTGGAGCAGAACAGAATTGGGGCTATTCCTTGCACCAGAGCCAGCCCCATCCTTTTCACACTCTCAATAGAACTGAACCTATTTCCTGTGCTTGACTAGTCCTTCTGGCCATTCATGGTTTTCCATGGTCCTTTCTGCAACGAGTTCAACAGTGTCTGTTTGAAATCTAGTCAGCTTGCTACAATTGAAAAGCGGTGTGATGTCCAGCTGTCTTAAATTAGCACCAGAAATCATAATGAAATCGAGCTCATTGCAATATCCTAAAGGTGTGAGGTCTAGCTCATTCATCATATTACTATGTATTGTGATCACTTTCAATAAAGGACACGAAGACAAAGGAGTGAGCTCCAACTTCTCCATCTCGCCATCTACATTCAGCGCTTCGAATTTCTCGCAGGCTGAAAGTGGCTCAAGGTCAACTGATGTAAGGCGGTTTCCAGACAGCTCCAGGTACTCAAACTCTTTGCAATGGCGGAGGGGCTCCAGATCGATGTGGGTCAACCTGTTGTCCATGAGGTTCAGTTCTCGCAAATGATGGCAAGATCTCAAAGGTGACAAATCCAATGTTTCGATTCTGTTATTCCACAGATTCAATTTCTCTAAACTAGCGCAAGGAGAGAGTGGTGAAAGGTCAATTTCGGTCAATCTGTTCTGACTGAGGTCTAGTACCTTAAGACCAGGGAGGGAGCTGAGGGGGGACAAGTCGATGCTGTCGAGTTTTCTCCCTCGAAGTATACTCCCTGTGTCATTTGAGTCCGAGGGAATAGCTGGCAAAAGTAAACCCAGTTCTTCCGCACTGAGGTGCAGTTCGGACTTCACGCTGTCTTCAATCTGATTACTATTGAATACGAAGTGCCGTATTGCTATCAAGTGTCCAATTAGAACCAATGATGCGGTAAGAATTGCAGTCCGTTCAACGCCATAAAGGATTAGTGAAAGAGGGCCCATACTGACAAAGATAATGATGAGTATATAGCTGTCCCAAAACATAGCGTGAAGAGGATAGTCTTCGAACCTTCTGGTATTGGCGATAGTGAATCCGAGCCCGATGTTCACAGCAGTAAGGAAAGAAACTGATAACCGTTCAAGAGCTGAGATGTTGTTTGGGACTAGCTGAGATGATAACACGTTGAAGATGAAGAGAAAGGCCGTTGTTACAGTAATGAACACCAAGATGCTACGTTTACTAATCTCCACAAGAATGCCCAATTGAATCTGGCTGCGTGGAAGCTTAAACCTGTACAATGGTAGTGCTATGGGACCTTTGCATACCTCACCTACTCTTCACGAGTGTGTTCACTCATGATCTCCCTTTGAACCTGTACAACCTCACTACTATTACTACATCCTGCATAGGCATCCAACCATACGCGATTCAGTGTGATGAAAGAAGGCCCCCATTTGAACACAGACAACAACTCGTCTGCCTCATCGACTAGTCCAAGTATGTAAAGTGCGGCAGCCAGTGCCTCAGCAGTGGAGAGTTTCACCGGTTTGTAGGTATTGATGGGATTTGCAGCTAAGAGATACGGGAGAGACCTCTGTGCACCCGCTTTAGATGCTGCAAAGATCTCCTCCGCCCTTTTCCATGAACAGTCGAGTGCGACTAGACCAGAACGTAGAACCGAGTTTCTGTCTGATGGAGAAAAGGCAACCTTGGAAACCGGATTCAGTACCACAGATCCAGATGGAATTCGTCGGAAACTGCGTACTATGCTTGCCTTTTTCATTCTACCAAGTCGAGTTCCGGTGCACTTTCTGGGATCGCATTGTCCGGCATGGTAGACTAGAATTCGGGGCTCGCTCGCGTTTCCATGGTCCATAACGATTTGAAGTACCAGACACAACAGATTTCAGGTTTCCCATTGTCCACCACATCAGTGGTACAAGGTGATACGCTTCTCTCCCGGTGACTCGTGCGAAACATGTGGTCTAGAAACATCCGAATTGAAACGGTGCGAGATGTGCCAAGCATTTGTCTGCAGTAAATGCGCTTCAGAGCACGAAGGTATCTGCCTCACTTGTCAGGAGGCCCGATGCAGCATCTGCGATGAGTATCTATCTTCGCGAGCCTGCAATCGGTGCGGCAGGTTAGTGTGCGAAGATCACGGTGTCAAAGAGGGAGAGGCGACCATCTGTGATGTCTGTCGGACGAGCTAGGGATGAGTGTCGAATCAATTCATGTTGGGATGGACGATATAGATAGTCCAGAAGGTGGGTGTACTACCCATTTCGCCAGTCTGGTTGTTGAACGGCTCTCCACATTGGGAGCAAGATGGTCTGACTATCCAAACCTGATTCGACTCAATCCGAACATTCCCTACAGGACACGTGGGAATGGAGCAGTGGCAATCAGATTAAGTATTGATACAGCAGAAGTAGATGGAATTCTTCCTCTTGTAGAGGAAATGGTAAGAGAATACTCCGAAGAAGACTATCCAAACACAAATCCAGGAGTGGTGCTTGTAGGAGGCAAGATCCGCACGGCCGTACAGAGCTTCTCCGCACGCGCAATGTGGAGAACAATTCCAGTAAGTGTCGCAGACAGACTCCTGAAAGAACACTCCATAGACCACATCAGAAGAGGCAATGGGCGAGGTCTTGTGGGTGCCATTGCGGCGGTGGGCAATCGGCTTGAGTATGACCACACATACGAGCTTATTGCTTATCGCGCGGTCGAGTCAACGTCGGAACCGAGAGGTGTTGATGAGCAGTCCGTAGTAGAAATGGACCAGAGAATGGAGGGCAGGCTGTTCTCCAATGTAGATCCGGTAACAAGAAGAGCCCTTATTGTCCCGCGTGGTCCAGATCCGGTATTGTACGGAATCAGAGGAGAACGCGTAGAGGACGTCCTAGAAGCTTCATCCTATGTGAAGAGCGAACAGTCGGTCGACAGAATGATGGCATTCAGGACCAACCAAGGAACTGGCGCCCACCTGATGCACTGTGTGTATGTTTCAGATTTGCGACCTTACATGGCCGCTATTGTACATGGGGTTATTGATAGAAGACCCAAGACCACTGAGGGGGGACATGTTGTGTTCAGCGTAGGTGACTGTTCTGGACGGGTTGATTGCGCAGCTTATGAGCCCACTGGGGAATTCAGAACAGTAGTGCTGAAGCTTGAGAAGGGAGACCAAGTCCTAGTCCACGCAGCCGTTCGGCCCCCTGCAAGAACTCATGGACTTACTCTCAATGTTGAAGGGCTAGAGATTGTTAGACTTGCAGAGGTTTGCCGTGAATCCAATCCCGTGTGTCCTCATTGCTTCAAGAGAATGAAAAGCGCTGGCAAGGGGCAGGGATACAAATGCTTCAGTTGTGGCTTCAAGGACCGGGAGGGTACAAAGACAAAGACTCTCGTGGACCGTACACTTGAAGAGAAAGTGTATCTTCCTCCTCCTAGAGCACAGAGGCATCTTACGAAACCATTGGCTAGACTTGGCAAGAAGAACAAAGGAGTACCGGACAGATTAGTCGGCAGATGGTATAGGTTCTGACAGCAATGTGTCAAACGGACTTGAACTAGACCCTTCTACCACGGCGGCCGCCTCGCTTCCGCGTACCGTCATGGGGAATAGGAGTAACTTCGTCGATGATTCCAATTCTGAGACCTGCTCTACTAAGGGCACGAATAGCTGCCTGCGCACCCGGACCAGGGGTCTTTGGTCCACTACCACCAGGAGCACGCACGCGTATGTGTATTCCATAGATACCCTTGTCCTTGGCCTCCCTCGCAGCTTGAAATGCAGCCTGCATAGCGGCATGGGGTGAGGACTCGTTGCGGTCGGCCTTCACCATCATTCCACCGCTGTAGCGTGCTATTGTTTCTGCACCAGTGATGTCGGTAACGTGGACAATGGTATCGTTATACGATGCAAATATGTGGGCAATTCCCCACCTGCTGCGTTCGTCGCTCTTACTCATAGTTGGACACCTCAGTCTTGACCTTCAATATCGCCCGTTTTGGATTCATCGTCTTCGGTGGCATCAACGGCCAAGTCTGCCACCTCCACGGCCGCAACTGCTTCGGCCGCTATCCTTTGAGCTGCTGCAGAGGCGGCCATCCTCGCGGGATGTGATTCGTCATTGAGTGGAGATCTCTCTACGTAGGCCATGCGCAGCTCCTCTTCGAGAGTGATAAGCCTCCCA
>JAEORS010000134.1:0-5741 GCA_016840795.1 Candidatus Thorarchaeota archaeon
GAGGGCTTTACATGCTGCAATGTGTGGTCGGAGGCCTCGATGAAACTGGCCCACAGGTCTACTTCAATGACTTCATTGGCTCGGTACTCTCAGACAGGTACGTAGCCACCGGATCAGGGTCTCCTGTGGCATTAGGTGTTCTTGAGGCAGAATACACGGACGACCTCCCAAAGCAGAAAGCAATAGAGTTGGCAGTACGAGCAATCGCATCAGCCATTGAGCGAGATGCTGCCACTGGTAACTCGATCCTTGTTAGCGTCATTGACAAGGATGGCTATCAGGAAGTTCCCAAGGAGAAGATCCTGAAGATCTGGAAGAAATAGTGACATGACTAGTTTCGCTTGCGTCTTGCAGGCAACACTACTGAATCAGTTTCCCCTCTCGGGTTCATCGCTTCAAGAGAACTCAGAAAGGGTTTGAAGGCCAATGGCCAGTGAAGTGACATTAGATGGCTTCTGCGAAAGACACAGAATCAATTGACATCCGTGAGACCGTGAAGAAGGCACTGCCCCGTTCAGCGGCCGTCACCTCTGTCGAGTATGAGGGCCCTGAGATTGCAATCTACTCGAAGGCACCAAAGATACTCCTTGACGACGGAGACAAGATTAAGGCATTGGCTCGGAAGATGAGAAAGAGAATCGTGGTCAGATCGGCACCGGAGGTCAGACTACCGCTAGAGGATGCAGAGAAGACCGTGAGAGAGCTAGTGCCCTCAGACGCTGAGATAACCTCTATCGACTTTGACATTTCCAGAGGAGAAGTCATCATTGAGGCACAGAAGCCTGGGCTCGTCATCGGAAGAAGTGGCACGACACTGAGAGAGATTACAAGACAGACCTTCTGGCGACCAAGCGTCATGAGAACGCCGCCAATAGAGAGCAAGCTAATCAAACAAATACGATATATCGTTCAATCTGAGGCCGCCTATCGGAACCGGGTGTTTCGTGACATCGGGAAGAGGATACATCGAAGCACATTGCTGAACAATGGTTGGATTAGACTGACAGCCTTGGGCGGCTTCAAAGAGGTCGGCAGGCAGGCAATGTTCTTACAGACCTCAGAGAGTAATGTGTTGATTGAATGTGGCGTGAATGTGGGCGCACCTACCAAGGCATTTCCACGCCTTGATATGCCTGAGTTCAACATCGATGAGCTCGATGCGGTAATCACCACTCACGCGCATCTTGATCACTGCGGGATGGTTCCGTTCCTCTTCAAGTACGGGTATAGAGGACCAGTATATATGACTGCACCAACACTGAACCTTGCAACGCTTCTCCAGTTGGACTATCTCGATGTGGCAGAAAGAGAAGGGAAACTTAGGCCATACAGGGATAGAGATGTGAAAGAGGCAATACTTCACACTGTGACTTTGAACTATGGGGAAGTGACTGACATTGCACCCGATATTCGGCTCACTCTTCACAATGCCGGGCACATTCTTGGGTCTGCAATAGTGCATCTTCACATCGGTGATGGACAATACAACTTGGCCTACACTGGTGACTTCAAATTCGGCAGGACCAGACTCCTCGAACCTGCAACCTTCACATTCCCTCGGCTAGAGACCCTCATTATAGAGAGTACATACGGTCATCCTACAGACAAGATGCCTCCTAGACAGGAGGTTGAACGTAAATTTGCCTCGGTGATCAAGAAGACAATTACCCAAGGTGGCAAGGTCCTAATCCCTGTACTCGCTGTGGGTCGCGCCCAGGAGATCATGCTGGTGCTCGAGGACTTGGTGACAAAGAACAGAATCCCCAAGATACCAATCTACATTGAAGGCATGATTGCCCAAGCCACGGCGATACACACTACGCATCCAGAAGCGCTCAGCAAGAAGATTCGTGAGATGATCTTCCACCAAGGAATCAATCCTTTCCTGAATGAGATATTCGTGCAAGTCGACAATCCCGAGCAGCGAGAGGAGATAGTTGAGGGAGAACCATGCGTAATCATGGCCACCTCCGGTATGCTGGCGGGAGGCCCTAGTGTAGAGTACTTCAGGCTTCTAGCCCCAGATGAGAAGAACTGCCTTTGCTTCGTTTCATATCAAGGAGAGGGCACCCTCGGCAGGCGTATCCAGAAGGGATGGAAGGAGATTCAGATGCGTAACCGCGAGGGACAGACCACAGTTGTACCCGTAAACATGTGCATAGAAACGGTAGAGGGATTCTCAGGTCACTCCGATAGGAAGCAGATACTCAACTTCGTCAAGCGTGTAAGTCCTGCGCCCGAACGAGTATTGACGTGCCACGGAGAGGCCACGAAGTGTCTGAATCTGGCATCGACAATTCACAAGGCACTAAACATGGACACAAAGGCTCTGTCGGTCACTGAGAGCATAAAGCTCAGGTAGTCAAGCGGTCCAACTCATAGTCTGACAAATGAAGGCGCGACTATTACACAGCTGTCGTTTACAAGTGCTATGTCTGCCTGGTAAGTGCGAGTCTCACCACGGATTCGCTCGATAATCCGCTTCAGCTCCAGATGAGTCTGTTCTTTGCCATCGTTCAGTCTTGATATGTCGAGCAAGACAATGTTCCCGTCGCGAATCTGATTGACCACATAAGGAACGTCCTCAAGGGACTCCAATCGCTTGGACCTGACAAAAATGGCTTCGAGCTCCGCTAACCTTCTGAGTTCACGTGTCGGACTTGGCTCTACTGCATCAACAGCAGGGGAGAAGATACCGAGGCCGGAGTACTTGCGTGTGGGCTCCACCTCTGCTTTAGAATCGTCATCCTTACTCCTGAGTCGAGATAAGAATCGCAACCAGATTCACCTCTGATCCGACCTAGTCACCCTTACTATGAAAAGACCGAGTATTATGACCTGAGATTCTCTGTGGACAACTTTTATACTGGCACTCGGTATCGACGAGTGATTGAGATGCCAACTGGGACCAAGGAGAGTGTACCACATCTTCAGCAGCAACTGAAAGCACTGGGCAACAGATACGCTGTTGAGATTCTTCAGGTCTTGAGTCCAAAGATGGGGGAAATGATCCCCAGTTTGGGTTGGGAACAAATAGTTGATGGAATTCTCAAACTTAGTGGAGTAAGTCGACCGCTAAGTAGGCCGAGCGGTGAGAAGACCGAAGAGGAAGCGGAATATGAAAGGCACCGTCAAAGATTCGTGACCGGTGGAACGCTCTATGAAACAATGAACAAACTGATCCAAGTTGGGTTTGTAGATGCCATTGGAGCAAGGGGAAGAAAGAACCGGAGATTCAGAGTGACTCATGACGGCCGTCTAGCCCTATCAGCAATCGGAGGATTGCGTGGACCTACAGCTATTGACACGGAGCTACAGAAAGCTGCGATGGCCCTGCTTAAGCACAAGAACTTCACGAAACTGTTGCCTGCTCAAGAGAAGTTCGTTAGGGAAGTCGGAGAAGTAGATGGCAATCTTGTGATTCAGATGCCACCAGGTTCCGGGAAGACATTCTTGGCCATGATGGTGATTCTGATTCGTCTTCAACGCGGCATCAGATGTCTGTACCTGACACCCTACACTTCGTTGAACACCCAAGTGATTGATGAGTATGGCGAGCTGTTTGAAAGCCTTGGATATCCTGTGGTTAGGTATGATGGACAACACAGATCTACTGAAACTGAGTTGGAAGAGGCAGCTCTTGTAGTCGGCGTTCTAGAGTCCGTACTGTCATCTGTGCTCGCAAGGAAGAAATGGACAAATCGCATCGGCTTGGTAGTTGTTGACGAGTTGACCGAGTTGGACTCTGCTGTGATAAGGTTAGAGCCACAGAGTCTCGGGACAGACAGGAGCGCGAAATTGGATTGTCTGATTTCCCAACTCAAGCAAGAAAGCCAGATCATCACGCTCTCGTCCAGATTTGGTCAGACTGAAGAGGTGGCGGAATGGCTGGATGCACAGGTGTTTAGACCAGGAGTAAGACTGGCTCCGGACGAGTTCATCGTCAGGAAAGAAGATGACACTGTAATCATTGAGAGTAGTGATGGCACGCAGTATAGTGAATCATCAGAGGAAAGCATGCTGCATGCCGTTTTGGACCACACTGGTGACTATGAGAATGACTCTGTACTCATCGTCGCGGGAACTCGAGAGGCGGCTGAGGCAATTGCCGCAGATCTAGCAACGACTCATCCGCGAAGCATTATGGATGATGTCGTCTCCATGATTCTTGGTCCAGAACGAGGGCTACCTGTGACGTCCCGCCTAGAGAGGTCTCTCTCACGAGGCGTCGCGTTTCATCACGCAGGTCTCGATGCAGCAGTCCGTGAGAGGCTTGAGCGAAGCATAAAGACTGGGGACGTGAGAACGGTAGTTTCGACAACTGGCATCACTTCAGGAATCAGTTTCCCATTGGACTGTGTCACAATCATGTTTGGGACAGGGATGTACTTCCTGGTGTCCAGGTCAAGGTATCTGCAGATAGCAGGACGTATTGGCGAGTACCATCTTGCTCAGAGGGGTGGACGAGTGTATCTGATGTATGAGGGCTCCACGATGCAGTTTCGGAGCCTTGAGGAATTAGAGGATACACTCCTGCATAGACCTCTAAGGCCATTGCGGCCTGGAAGTCTTCATCCATCTCTCATTGCGAGTCTTATGATGAAGGAGATGGTGCAGGGAAGAGTATTCACCAAGGAGTCAGCAAGAGGAAAGTTTCTGAAACTCGTGCAGGAGACCTTCAGGGGCTTTGTCGATGCAGAATACGAGCCCAAGATGAATAGCGTCTTCTCAAGACTCTTTGACTGGCTTCTGAAGAACGGTGTCATAGAGAAGAGTGACAGCAAATTCAGAGTCAGCAAAGAGGCAAAGTCTGTTGCGGCATCTGGCATCAACACTGTTGAATATGTGACCTCACGTGACACCATCTCATCGCTACAGCAGGACTCAGTCGAATCTGACTTAATCGACCTCATTCTGGGATTCAGTCTTCCTCAGACGCTCAGACCGAGAGCCTATGTTCCAACGGAGATAGAACTTCGACTTGCTGAGATTGAGCCTCCGAACCAGCGGTATTTGAGTTTTAAACAGGGCCGTGACCATTTCAAGAAGCTCGTGCTTCAGGGATGGCTGAGTGAGAAGAGTGTTGAAGACGTAATTGAGCATGCCGAGGAGATTTCAATGGAAGAGGCTGGAGGTAGACGGTCAATTGGCGGCGACATAGGAGAGGGAGACCTTGAAACACTTGTAGGAATCTGCAGCAACATTGCGTGGGGCCTCAGCAGATTCCTGAGCGCTACGGGGAGAAGGAAACTGTCTAACAGATTCGAAACCTTCAGTAGACAGCTTCGCTACGGTGTGCGGAGCGATCTTGCCGAGTCCGATTTGCTTGACTTGCAAATCATGGAAAGAGATGAGGGTCAACCAGAGCAGCTCTCAAGAACAGATGCCAGGACTCTATTCGAGGCAGGATACAGGTCAATCAATGACATAGTTCGAAAAGACATCGATGCCGAGAAGCCGGGATTCGCCAGAGACCGTTTTGCCAAGAATTGTGGGCTAAGTCGTAGGATGGGCAGATATGTCTACAAGGCCGCATTGGACTACGTGAAAACAAGAACAGGGGGAGAGTAATAGCCTAACTCTTGCCAAAGTCCCACAGGGCATCATTAACATGATGTTTTGACAGAATCATCTTGCCATGGGTAGCCGCCAGAATGTCTTCTGAGGACATCAGTGAAACTCCGACGGCTAGCGGCTTGCCATGTCTTTCATCCACAACTGCCACAACTGAACCCGGGGCA
>JAEORS010000135.1:0-5710 GCA_016840795.1 Candidatus Thorarchaeota archaeon
CTCCCATTTTCCATGAAACCCCTTCATATGCATTGGATTGATGAGACCCTAACGTTCTCGTCTGAGAAGAAGTGTCTGTGGACTCTAGGGATTGATGAGATTTCGACGCTTAAGCCTGGGGAAATGTACACCGCTACTCAAGAAGGCGGCCTTCAGAGAACACCTGTCGTTGAAAGGTTACCACCCCCAGTAGACAGGCGGAGGTCACGTGACACCGTTATCGATGAGCTGGGGCTACTGCTGAGGTTATCCATTGAGAGAATAAAAGGACGGGATGCCGCAGTATTGTTCTCTGGCGGCGTCGATAGTGCACTGGTTGCCAAGCTTGTTCAAGAGATGTGTAGCCAAGTTGTCCTATACACGACTAGAACAGAAGACTCTCATGACAAGAGCATAGCAACAGTTTCAGCTGAGGCTCTAGAGATGGAGCTGGCGGAAGTCGACATGGAGCCTGAAACAGTATGGACTGCAATCCCGGAGGTCATATGGGCTATCGAGAGCTCAAGCATCATGGATATCGAGATTGCGCTTCCATTCTTCTTAGCGGCTCGTCAGGCGTTCCATGACGGAATGACATTGATGGTGTCCGGACAAGGTCCGGATGAGCTATTCGCAGGCTATGCACGTCACCTGCGGCTCTTTGAAGAGAAAGGTGCAATGCCTCTTGAAGAGCAACTTTGGAATGAGGTTTCTCAGACCCATGAGGCGAACATAGAGAGGGATGAGAGGGCAATCGCATTCCATGGGCTTGAGGCATTCTTTCCGTACTTGGAACCAAGTTTTGTGGAGCTGGCAATGACAATTCCAGGGGAATGGAAGGTAAGACCAGAAAGCAGCCCTTCACGGAAGATAGTCTTCAGGGACCTGGCACAAGCCCTTGGCGTTCCAAAGGAAGTCGCTCTCCTTCCAAAGAGAGCTACTCAGTACAGCTCTGGATCCAGTAGTGTACTTCGAGATGCAGTGTCCAGAAATGTGGGAGATGCATCAGGGCTCACCAGAAAGGGGATTAGATCTCTGACACAAGCCGTGCTTGGAAGAATTGCTCACGATATGGGAATGCCCGTAGAAATGCCCACTACTGAGATACAGTTCAAAACGCAACCGACTTTGCCTAGCCGCCGGCGATAAGCGGGAGCACTACTACAATGGCATTCTCCTCGATGACCTCATCGAGGGACATCTTCTTGCCGTTCATGAGTACAACATGATCAACAGAAAGGTCTAGTTCCTGCAGCAGCTCTCTCACAGTCTTTCTCTCGGTTACCGTGACCTGCTTTGCCTTCGAATCAATGGTTGACATGATACTCACCATGTCCTAAATGGAACCTTGGCTTATATCCTTAATCCAGTCTATGAGATGGCAACCCACGGAACATTGCTCGCCTATCACTGAGGCTGTTTCGCTATTCATATATAGTGCATGACGGACAGAATTACGTCGGCACCATTCGAAGTCCTCAGCGACCTTCGGCGAAAGTCGTTTCTGAATAGGCCGAACACAACAACCTTCTTAAGAGGCGCGAGCCGACAAATCTAGACTGCAGACGAAATGACGTAGTATAGTTCGACAATCATCGAATCTAATATGGAGAGAGCGCTCATGGTTGGCATTGTAGGTTATGGGGTCTACGTTCCACGCTATCGAATAAAGACAGCAGACATTGCGAATGTCTGGGGTGCGGATCCCAACATTGGAAAGGCCCTAGGTGTGTTCGAGAAGTCCGTTCCTGGACCAGACGAGGATGTGGCGACTATTTCGGTCGAAGCCGCACGAAATGCCGTCAAGTATGGAAAGGTTGACGCAACCAAGATTGGGGCAGTATATGTTGGTTCTGAGTCGCATCCCTACGCAGTCAAGCCAACGGGGACCATTGTCGCTGAAGCAATAGGTTGCACAGCAGACATAACATGCGCCGACTATGAGTTCGCCTGCAAGGCAGGAACTGCAGCCATTCAGACATGCATGGGTCTTGTCAAATCAGGTATGGTAGAGTTGGGTCTTGCCATAGGGTCAGACACAGCCCAAGGACGCCCAGGAGATGCTTTGGAGTATTCAGCGGCAGCTGGCGGTGTCGCAATCATTGTAGGTGATAAGAAACCCGTGGCAACGATTGAAGATACAGTTTCCTACACTACCGACACACCGGACTTCTGGAGACGTGAAGGTGAAGACTTCCCGAGCCACGGTGCCAGATTCACTGGTGAGCCGGCCTACTTCCGCCACGTTGGAGAGGGAGCCAAGTCTTTGCTTAGGAAGACTAACACTACGGTAGATGATTATGATTACTTCGTCTTTCATATGCCAAACGGCAAATTCCCCCTCAGTATGGGAGGTCAGCTTAGGATTCCACCAGAGAAGCTCGAGGATGGATTGGTTGTCAGGAGCATAGGCAACACATATTCAGCCTCTGCTATGATGGGTTTGGCCAGAATCTTGGACATTGCTGAACCTGGCTCGAAGATATTCATGGTTTCTTATGGATCAGGAGCTGGTAGTGACGCTTTCGTCATAAAAGTAGAGAAGGAGATCGAGAAACATCGCGGAGAAGTCCCTACAGTGGATGACTACATAGAACGCAAGACGTACGTGGATTACTCGGTCTATGCCAAGTATAGGCGTAAGATCGTGGCGCTTGGATGAGAGGGTGATCAAATGACCAGAAGAGTCGCAATAGCAGGTGTGGGGATAAGCAAGTTTGGTGAGCTTTGGGAACAGAGCATCCGCGACATAACCTTGGAAGCCGGTATGCTTTGCATCTTCGACTCTGGAATAAGAGGAGGAGACATTGATGCAATATGCATCGGCAACATGAGCGCCGGAAGATTCACGGGCCAAGAGCATCTTGGTGCCCTTGCTGCAGACATGGGCGGGTTGGGAAACATCCCATCATATAGTGTCGAGGCCGCTTGTGCAAGCGGAGGCGCTGCTGTGCGCCAAGCGTACATGGCCATTCGCTCGGGCGAGCACGATGCAATGATGGTGCTCGGCATGGAGAAGATGAGTGATGTCACTCAGACCGAAGCAATGAACACGATGAGCGTGGCCTCCGACTGGGAATGGGAGGGGCTGGGGGGCGCTACCTTCCCTGCACTATATGCGCTTATGGCGCGCCGGCACATGTATGAGTACGGCACTACTGAAGAGCAGCTTAGCCTTGTCACAGTGAAGAATCATGCCAATGCAGCCCACAACCCATATGCGCAGTTCCAACGCCCGGTGCCTCTGGAGGTTGTGATGAGATCCGGTTTCATAGCAGACCCTATTCGAGTACTACACTCATCTCCTGTCAGTGACGGTGCAGCTGGGCTCGTCATGTGTTCAGAAGAGAAGGCGAGGGAACTGACCGATACACCGATATTCATAGAGGCGTCGACTCAGGCAAGCGACACGCTCGCACTTCATGACCGAAAGAGCATAACGAGAATGGACTCTGTTATTATCTCTTCCAGAGAAGCTCTAAAGAGAGCCGGATTGGAGATGGATGACATAGGCGTTATCGAATTGCATGACAGTTTCACGATAAGCGAGATCATCCAGATGGAAGATATAGGAATCGCGAAGAAGGGAGAAGGAGGAAAGGTTGTGGAAGAGGGGGTAACACAGATTGGAGGGAAGTTCCCGGTGAACACCTCAGGCGGTCTGAAGGCTCGTGGCCACCCTATTGGAGCCACAGGTGTGGCCCAAATTGTCGAGCTTGTCTATCAACTGCGTGGTGAAGCAGCGGGTCGGCAGGTCGAAGGAGCGGAGAGAGGGATGGCAGTCAACATTGGCGGCACCGGTGCAACATCGATAGTGCACATTCTTGGAAGGTGATTGAAGATGGCAGAGAAAGGAGTCGCGCAGGTCTGGAGAAACATCAGGTCAATCTACAACATTCAAGGAAACGTCTGCAAGACCTGTGACACACACTTTTTCCCACCAAGGCTCGTGTGCCCGAATTGTAGACGTAAGGGACAACTTGAGGACTTCAAGTTCAAAGGACTAGGAATCATCTACACTTTCACAATTGTGCGGCAGGCGCCTGAGGATTTCAAGAGACAGATGCCTTATGTGGTCGCCCAAGTTGAACTGGACGAGGGGGCCAGAATCACCGCCCAGATTGTGAATGTAGACCCAGAAGATGTTAAGATTGGAATGAGAGTCAGAGCCTGCTTCCGGAAGATAACAGAGTACGGAGGAGGCGGACTGATAGTCTACGGCTACAAGTTCGAACCCGTCCTGAAAGTAACGGGTCATCCATATCCGTGACCAATCGGTCAAGCCCACAGATCCAGCTCAGTAAGTGAGCCGACGGCCGGAAGTGCAACATTCCGAACAAGGGACGTGCCAATCCAAGCTTCGTGAGTGGAAGAGTTGTGCACGTGGCCGTGGATGACTAGATCAGGTTGCTGCTTCTGAACAACTTTGTAGAATTTCCTGCTTCCGAGCCAAGCAAACGCCTTGGTTTCTTCTCCGATGCAAGTTTCCAGACATGGACTATAATGCATAAGAAGAACGGTGCGGTCAGCCTTCTTACGAACGTTCTTCAAAAGAGAAGATGCCCTTGCCGCTCTTCGTTGGAAAATCCTCTTGATACTCGGGATGTGGCGTCTTTGCCAGTTGGTGGCCTTGTCCAGAGACCCTTGTGTACCCACAACACCCACTTTCACGCCATCTGCTTCAATAATAGAAGACTTCTCGTCCAGAAAATCAATGCGGTCGCCAGCTATTGCTACCATCGACTTCCTGATTTCAGCATACTCTTCGTTCCCAAAACATGCGATGATTGGAAAGTCGGTCCCTAAGCGGGCTTCGATAGCATCTAGCACGCCCTCTATCTCTTCAACTCGACCTCGGTGAATCATGTCCCCAGCCATCAAGAAGACATCTGGCTTCGATACTCGCTTGAGCCCTTCCGTGAACTCATTCAGGAATCGGGGACTGTGTACATCTGCTACCGCGAGTATCTTCATCTTTGCGCCACTTTGACTTGATAGTTCCAGTCCCATGTGAAACAAGGATATTAAAGTTTCAAAACACAGGAAGAGTCAGTGCAACTCATGGGTCAATCATTTGCTCTGAACTTGTTTGACAGGTTTCATCTGGGACATGAAGCCCTAGTCGACAAGCTCAGTGACATGCCAGACCCTGTCGCGGTTGTCACCGATGGCCAGATTGCTGGGAGAGGGCTTGAACTGGAGAGCATCATTCAACCCCTCGAGTTGAGAATCAGCAGACTGAAGGATTACCTCGCTTCCGAGGGGCTAGGTAGCTCCGTAGGTGTGATATCAGCATCGCGTATTGATGACCTTTTGGCAATCCAGAACAAGGCCACGTTCCTGATGTACCAAGGACCATGCTGTGACGAGGTCAGGTCGGGAGCGTTATCAAGAAGGAAAGAAGAATTCGGGTATGATGATGAACTAACATACATAAAGCCTGTACGCGCTTTTGACGGGAACAAGCTAACCTCTGCGCGAATAAGAAAAGGAGAGATAGATCGTCGGGGGAAGCGGTTAAGGGGGACAAGGGAGCCGCCTAGAAGACTCGATCTCTCTCAACGAGGAAAACTCAAGACTCCAAAGGGGGATGTCTACGACAAGAAAGACGGGTCACCTGAGGAGCGTATTGTGAAACGGATTGCCGAAGAGATGCCCAAGATAGTGATCGCCGTTGGCGATGTGACAAGTGCAACGCTGATTCATCAGGGATGTGCACCGGATGTGTCCA
>JAEORS010000136.1:0-5694 GCA_016840795.1 Candidatus Thorarchaeota archaeon
CATGAGAGATGAGAATGTCAGGATCAACCGCACCAGCTACTATCAGCCTCAGAGCCTGTTCAACGTGTCTAGGTGCCAAGTGAAAGACGCCCTTGATTGTCAGCTGACCATAATGGAAACGGTATGTGTCGATCTCAAATCTGGTGCCCGATGCGGCGCCTCCGAACAGTACTGTCATTCCCGCATCTCGAGTCATGTTGACAGCCTGCTCCCATGTCGCAGGTAGTCCAACCGCCTCTATTACAACGTCTGCCCCATAGCCTGAAGTTTCCTCTCTTACTCGCTCAATTGGGTCCTCCTTGGCTGGATCTATCACCAGATCTGCACCTGCTTGTTCAGCCATGTCTCGACGCAGCTTGGCCAAATCTGATGCAATCACCGTCGAGGCACCGCTTCTCTTTGCGAGCATGATTAGCATCTGGCCTATGGGACCAGCCCCTATGACTGCAACTGTATCTCCAAGCCTAATCTCAGCTTCCTCAATGCCATGCACCACACACGCCAATGGTTCAGTCAGAGCCGCATCCCGAAAGGACAACGAATCAGGAATCTGGTGCGTGTTCAATCTCACCACACGTTCTGGGACCCTGATGTATTCTGCAAAGGCTCCATTGACAAAAGATGATTTCAACTCAGCACAGAGATTAGGTCTGTCTCTCTTGCAGAAGTAGCATTCCTGACATGGAGCGGAGTTTGTAGCTACTACGCGCATGCCTGGCTCGAAGTATTCGACTCCCTCTCCCGTTTCTTCAATTGTGCCAGCGTATTCATGACCAAAGAGTGCCGGAGTGTGCTTGAGCAGTATGGGGTGCCCCCTCTTGAAGGTCTTAACATCTGTTCCACAAGTTAGAGCGGCACCAACTTTGATCAACAACTCTCGAGGTCCTATCTCAGGAATATCGGTTTCCTCAAACCTGACATCCCCAACGCCATAGAACATCGCGGCATTCATTCGGTGGGTCATCACTCCAGACTCCGCGGGGTCAATGGCTGGCCGGTTTAAATGGCTTGCTAACACGCGTCAGTCAACGGAGTGCGGCCCCATCAGCACCGATTCCTACCGGAAGACCTTAATCTGAGCCTCACAAGGCCCGACCTCGGGAGCACCACGATGAAGCCAAAGCCAAGATACCCTGAGGTCATCGGCTATCATGCAAATAGCGTATGGGATGGTGAAACGGGGTGTACTGCATACGTGACTGACAATCGGAAGGTCGTAATCGACACGCCCACAACCTACGGTGGTAGAGGGGACGGAATATGCCCAGATGAGCTGTTCGTTTCGGCAATCCTAGGTTGTCTGAACAACACGTTCCTAGACTTCCAGAGGCGTTTCGAGATGGAACTTTTGTCACTCGAGCTGGATGGGCAAGCCTCTGCTGAGTTCGACGGTACTGGGTACAGGATTCTTCGAGTAAGAGTTTCGGGAGAGATTGTGGTTGCTCAAGGTGAGCTGGATGTGGGGGAGAGATGCTCTCAGTTGATGACGGAGTATTGCCATCTCACTCGGTCAATCGCCAGTTGCATTCCTGTGGAGTATGACATCTCGGTGCGAGAGGAGTCCTAACGCCTCAGACTTCACACTAAGCTGTTTTTCATTAGGCGCTCTATCCTCTCCATGTATTCCTGAATGTTCCGCCACTGTCCTCCTTGAAAGAATACGCTGTCGCAGCTATTACAAAGCCAGAACCTGTCATAGTGTTTGTAGGTTTCTTCGAAGACGAAATCCCTCACTCTCTCTTTCTCTTGAGGGCCAATCTCAGTCAACTCACCGTTGCATTTGGAGCAGCGGGATTTGGATGGGTCGATTCTTGGAGGAATGTCAAACTCACGAAACACTCTGGCGACTCTCTCGTCAACGCTACCTCTGAGCAGCATCGTTTCAAGAGTTGCTTCCATTGCTCTGTTGTAGAGCCTCTCGTCTGAAGTCAGCAGAACGCGCTTCTCTTCCTTGGCAATCGCTAGAAGCTCATCATCTTGCATGTAAGTAGAGTATATTGTGTCGAACCCTGCCAGTCTAAGCCAGAGAGACAGCCGGCCCAGCATAGCATCAACGACGAATCTGGTCATGGCTTCTCACCGAAGAAGAGGCGTGCCGCGTTCTTCCACATGACGACCTCAATCTCATCCTTGGTAACTTGAGGGTATCCCATATCAAGAAGGGCCTGCGGGATCTTCAAGTTGGCGAAGAATCCCACCCACTGTTCCAATGGCATGGCATACTCGAAGAGTGGGAAGTCGCTTCCCCACAGCATCCTATTCGGAAAGACTCTCATGAGCTTCGCGTCGGAAACCATCTTGTAGACTCTCTGAGGAACTCTCGACGCAAAAGCCTGCCATCCCGAAACATCCACCGAAACGTTGGGGTTCTTTGCCGCTACTGTGATTGCCTCGTCTACCCAAGGTACTCCGACATGCGCAATAACGATCCTGAGCCTCGGAAAGTCTACTGCTACCTTGTCTATGTAGATTGGTCGTCCATATTTGATGTGTTTGAATCGTGACGTGAAGCCGCTATGGACCACGATAGGAATCTCTAGTTTAGTACATAGTTCATAGTAAGGATAGAACTGAATGTTGTCTGGATAGAAGCCATTCGGAGGATACATCTTCCAACCACGGCAACCTTTCTCCGTCACGGCTCTCTCAAGCTCTGCTAGGCCTTCATCTCCTCTCCTAGGGTCCAGCCCTACAAAGGTGATGATGTCGGAATCCCCACTCACCTCGTTGGCGTGCCAGTCAGTCTTCTCTGTGAGGCTCAGTGGCATGTCTTGATTGAGCCCACTGTCAATAGGCAGAATCACCGCCTTCTCTATGCTAGCTTTGTCCATGGCTGCCCTCAGGTTTTCAATCGGAGAATCCAGCATTGGCTCTGTACCATCTCTCTCAGCTGCAATTCGGCGCGCCTCGAGGTCCTTCTTGCTGATTATGTCCTTGGTCCAAGTATGCACATGGGCATCAATGACTCTCAACAGTGTATCACACGGCCGGAGATTAGTTTCGGGGTCAGATTAGCCTTCCGAAAGAACGATTCTCGTCGCCTGTTTCAACCTCTTAATAGTCCCGATTTCCACCGTTGCGGATCCTAGTTTTGCTGCGGCCATGTCACCGTGATAGTCGCTTCCTCCGGTTTCAATGAATCCGAGACCTTGAACAGCCTTCCTTACGTCCTCCGGACTTCCAGCGGTTCCCCAAGACGCATAGTCGTATTCAGTTTCAACACCAACCGCCCCGTATTTCTGAAGATGTTCTAGAAACTCTCGGAGATTAGCGGTTTCAATTGTCAGCGGGTGAGCTATGACTGGAACAGCACCTGCAGACCTGAGAAGCCGGATTGCCTCCACTGTTCCCAATCTCTCCTTCTTCACATATGCCGGCTTTCCTTCCACCAGGTAGTGTCTGAAGGCCTCGGCTGAGTTTCTAACAACTCCCTTGCGCACAAGAAGTCCAGCCAGATGAGGCCGCCCTGGGCTTTCAACTCCTTGAAGCACTTCATCTACCTCTTCCTGTCTGACATCAATGCCTATCCCTCGAAGCTTCTCAACCATCTTCAGGAACCTTACTTGTCTGGCATTGGACAGGGATTCAAGTCTTCTCAGCAGCTCTTCCGAGTCAAATGGAACGTAGTAGCCCAATAAGTGAACCTCTTTGCCATCATGTTCGGTGCTGATTTCTACACCTGGGACCCCTGTCAGATTCGCACGCGAGGCTGCATCCATGAAGTCCCTTAGGCCCTTCAAGGTGTCATGGTCTGTGAGGGCAATCCCACCAAGCCCCATCTTCTCCGCCTTTCTTACAAGTACGGCAGGAGAATCACTGCCATCAGAGCACACGGAGTGTGTATGAAGATCAGCACGGGCTCTCACCATGTGCGGCCTCCTGTTTCAGTCTTTCAACAAGGGCTCTAACCCTATGGTTTACTTTCCTGATTCTATCTCGTATCACAGTTCCAGCTGCCGGACATTCGTTGTCAGCCATGCACTTGCGCTTTTTCGCATCATAGATGACTGGATACCATCGGCAGCCCTCGGGTCTTGCCTCATAGATTCTGCAAGTCATATCATCTGAGTTATAGAAGAAGCAAAATCCATTGACGTTCTTGAGCTCACAGAATCCCCCCCTGGCTCTTACGAGATAGTCCTGTTTTGAGTAGCCAAGAGCACTGATTCTCTTCACATCATCCCGTGTGAGAGTCATCTCTGTTTCTGTGCAACAGACTCTCCCGTCGGCACAGAATCGAGCGCAGTCAATTGATATCAAGATGCATTTGTCTCCGTCAAAGGGTTTCTTCCTGACCTCGAGCCTTCACGAGATTTCCCCTTGTGATGAATGTCCGGCGAATCGCAATGTTCGGTTGTTCGAAATTGTGGTCAGATTGCGGTTTATCGGTTCATCGCGCTGATGAGGCGCTCGCCATCCCTACTTCATCATCATCCCAGCAAGAATGGTCCAGTAGCGTCATATCAATACTGTTATGCGTTTCTGCGGGTGATTCTGCGAACTCTCGACACCCTCTCTGAGATGTCGCTTGGAGACCTCTCATAATCAGTCATTTGGGAGCTTGGTTGACTGAGGTTCTTGCCAGTGATTCTAAGGTACATCCGGGCTCTGATATGTCGCATCACAGAGGAGAGATCGTCTGGCTGTTGAACGGCACCAAGTAAAAGGCGGCGCCGTTTGCTGAAAACGCTCAGAAAGCGGTCTAGTATCTTCATGATCACCTCAAGAATCATTGTCTTGGCTCTAAAGGTTTTTCATATGCTTCAAATTCATATTCCTCGCAGTCCAGAGCCAAAGCGCTAAATACAGTCCGAGGAACTGACCCTCATCACTCCAAAAGGGCTCAGGTGATCACATGCGCATTGCTGTAATTGACGAATCCCGGTGCAGACCAAAGGACTGTACGCATGAGTGCCAGAGATTCTGTCCTCGTGTGAGGACCGGGGATGAAACGGTCATATTCCCGAACGGTCCCGACAAGCCCCCCGTCATAGTGGAGGCTCTATGCTCCGGTGAGGCGATCTGCGTTAAGAAGTGCCCCTACCATGTGATTAGCATAGTCAATCTTCCTGAGGAACTTGAGTCTGACACAAGTCACCGTTACAGTGTAAATGGATTCAAGTTGTTCCGCCTTCCTATCCCTAAGGAAGGCAAAGTGCTGGGACTGATAGGTCCTAACGGTGTGGGAAAGACAACCGCTTTGAGAATCCTTGCCGGAGAACTGCAACCCAACCTCGGCAATCTGGAAGAACCTCCGAGTTGGGACGAGATAATCCTACAATATCGCGGTTCCGAGCTTCAGCCTTTCTTTGAGAGAATGCAGGAGGGCACTATCACAGCTGTCCACAAACCACAGAACATCACGGACCTCCCGAAGCTCGAATCTGTTGCCGATAAGCCGATTAGCGAGCTTCTAGAGGCAGCTGACACCTCAGGCAGATTGAATGGCCTAAAAGAGGACATGAATCTAAACGAGATATGGGAACGTCCAATCAAGTATCTGAGTGGAGGCGAACTTCAGAGAGTTGCTGTGACTGCAGCCATAGTGCGTGAGGGTGACTTCTACTTCTTTGACGAACCGACAGCCTATCTTGACGTTCGAGAGCGCCTACGAATGGCACGTGCAATCCGCCATCTTTCATCTCTGGGTAAGACTGTGGTCGTTGTGGAACACGACCTCTCTATGCTAGACTA
>JAEORS010000137.1:0-5683 GCA_016840795.1 Candidatus Thorarchaeota archaeon
TGTATATGTCAACAGTCCGGCCATGATGAACATCACTGATATAATCACACCATGGGAAACCATCATGAAGACGGCACCCTGCACGGCGAGAGCGGCCGCCGCTCTGATGTCTGAAGTGATGCCAGCCTGAAATGCGAATGCACCGATTGCTACACCGAGCAATACCCAGGCCATGTGGTTGATTGAGGTGTACGCAACCATGCTCTTGAGATCAGTCTGGGCCAGTGCGACAAATGCCGCGTAGATACAAGTGAAGACAGCAAGAAGTGCTAGGGGAATGCTGAGGCGCATGAAGCCCTCGGGCACCATCCAAAGACCGAGTCTGATGAAACCGTATCCTCCCATCTTCAAGAGTATACCTGCAAGTATAACAGAACCAGGTGTTGGGGCTTTAACGTGGGCCCAAGGCAGCCAGTTATGGAGCGGGAACACAGGAAGCTTCACCCCAGCCCCCATGAAGACTGCTAATGCGAAGCCAATCTGAACGTCAACTGGGAGGCCCACTTCCCTAAGAGCCACCATCTCGAATGTCCCAGGACCGAAGAAGTAGATGGCCATGAAGCTGACAAGCATTACAGCAGAACCCAGGTGAGTATAGATGAAGAACTTGACAGCAGCATGTTCGCAACCCTCTTCGCCCCATCGGCCGATGATGAAGAAGAGCGGAATCAACACAAGTTCCCAGAAGATGAAGAAGCTGATGAGGTCAAGTGACATGAACACTCCGAGGAGACCCGTCTGTTGCAGTAGAAAGAAGGCATAGTAGAGCCCTTCTGACTTATGGATGTGATTCGAGCTTATAGCAGCTACAAACACGACTAGGTTGGAGAGGAAGATCATGGCAACCGAGATTCCGTCGACTCCAAGGAGTATCTGAAGATTGGTCGCCGGATCAGTTGCAGGGACTGTTCCCATTATGAATCTCCATGTGTATGACATCGTGTCGCTGGATGGGTCGATGGCGACCATCAACAAGATTGCCAGAACCATCTCGAATCCTGTTATCAGCAGGGTCAGCACACGTGCGCCTCTCTTGCCTAGAGGGTATGCAATGAACGCTCCAACGACTGGTATGAATAACATCAGGGGTAGAATGTTCTCCATGGGAAGAGCAGCTATCAGGTTCTGAATGAAGTCAAACTGCATTTCATATCACCCCCATTGTGATTAGGGCTAGAATCACGAGCAGCCCGATTCCGAACATTATCACTCCGACGTAGTCATTCACTCGGCCCGTCTGGGCATATTGACTTCTCTCTGAGCCTGAAACACTCTGTGTGGAGATTCCCTCTGCAAATCCATCTACCACATTGTCGTCAAACCAACGGAGCTTTCCGGAGATTGTCCTTGCTGAGTCTGCAGACTTGAAGTCGATGCCGTCAATGATGTTGTTGTCTACGCGTACTCGGTACCATTCCGCCAAGTTGAGGAACTTGTTCAGAACCCAGTAGTAGAACTCATTGATGTACCAGCGATGCTTCAGGAAGGTGTGAAGTCTACGCCTGAAGCCATTCTCGGGAATAATCCTGTTCGGTCTGTCCGCGTTCTTAATGTAAATGATATAGCCTGGGATACCACCAACTGCTAGTGCCGCCAATGTAATCGCAAATGGCACAATTCCGGGCATCGTAAGTTTCACCAAAATCATCTCGGTCATTGTTTCAGCCCAGGTGTGATCAGCCTCGAGTACTATGTTCTGGATAAATGGAAAGACCACAAAGGCAATCACCGTGAACGCTGCGAGGATGTATAGTGGAATCATCATGGCCAGGCCGGGGTCGTGAGGTTCTGAGTGATGATCATCATGATACTCCTCCTCAGCCTCCGCCTGCTCGTCTGATTCATCAGCATGAGTATCACTAGCCTCCTGTGAGTCGTGAGAGTCATGACTCAGCTTCGGCGGGCCATAGAATGTGATACCCATCAACCGAAGACTGTAGAAGATGGTGCACGCAGCGGCCAATACTGCGAATCCGAACAAGACCCAACCCAGTGGGTTCACCCAGTGAACTGCGAGTTCATACGTGTACTCGATGATAGAGTCCTTGGACCAGAACCCTGAGAAAGGTGGTATGCCCGCGAGAGCCAGAACTCCGACCCACATGACGATGAACGTCTTACGCATGTATTTGCGGAGTCCGCCCATCTTCGAGATGTACTTCGTGTGAACGGCGTGTATCACACCACCTGAAGCAAGGAATAACAGAGCCTTGAACGCGCCGTGTGACACAACGTGTAAGACACTGCTCAGGTACGCGTGATCATAATGGAGATGATTCGCCTCAAGTACGCCTCCTACTCCCAGGGATAGCATCATGTATCCAAGTTGGCTGAGTGTTGAGAATGCCAGTATCTGCTTGAGCTCATTGGACACCATTCCCATAGTTGCGGTCAGTAACGCTGTGATGCCACCTATGACTGCGACAACTATGAAGAAGGATAGTGCAGCCTCAAAGCCAACTAACTGAAGCCCTGCAAGATGTCCGCCGTTTCCTCCATCAGCGCCCGCAGCCCCCGCCATCGTCACGAGAAACCTCGCCGTGATGTAGATGCCAGCCTTGACCATTGTCGCCGCATGAATCAGCGCAGAAACAGACGTTGGGCCAGCCATTGCTTCTGGAAGCCATACTTGTAGAGGGGCTTGGCCGGATTTGCCAATCGCCCCCATGAAGATGAGTAGGAAGGTTGGAACAAGCATGCCAATGCCGGCCATCACTTGCCACCAGCCTTGTGCGTTGCTTGCCATCTCTGTGAAGGAGAATGTGCCAGTGAACAGGAACAGGATTAGAATCCCGCCCAGCATGAAAGCGTCGCAAATCCTCGTCACCACGAACGCCTTGGTCCCGCAGTGCGTGTTGTATTGCCCCTCGGTCGGGAACTGTAGTAAAGGATTCTTGTAGACAATTGGGTCGGGCTCAACCTCCATTGGGTTCCTCTTGTCATTCCAGAACCCAATAAGACCGTAGGAACAGAAGCCCATGATTTCCCAGCCGATGAAGGCGATAAGCAAATTGTTGCTAAGCACGAGTGTAAGCATCCCGCCGCCGAAGGCTAGCATCAGGAAGTAGAATCTGTCACGATCTTCGTCGTGAGCCATGTATTCTGTACTGTAGACGTAGATAAGGAAGCACAATGTGCTGGACAAGACACCCATCACAACTGACAGAGGATCTAGGAGGACCTCGAAGTTGAGGCCAAGTACTTCAATCCATGTCCAGCTTGTCTGTTGCGTCGGATGCCCAATCTCTGTAAGTAAAGACCAGCAGAGCACCATTGCAATACCCATGAAGATTGATGGAGACCAGTCTCTGAGCTTCTCACTGAAGCGTCCAATCACTGGGACTATGAGTGAGCCAGCCAATGGGAGTACAAGGATAAGCCAATAGGGAAGTCCAAGCAGCATCTGTGTCACCTCATGGGATTATCTGTGATATCGCTTGCACGCCAGGAGTGATGACATCTAGTGCCAGTCCTGGGAATATTCCAAAGATCACAATCAGAGATCCTAGGATGATCATCGGTACTGTCATCCATCTGGAGCTCTCTTTGACATCCTCCAGCGCGTCCGGATGCGGTCCGAGAAAGACCTTCCATAAGTAGCGAAGCATGTAGCCAGCACTTACAATCGAGCTGGAAACAGCCAAGATGGAGAGGACGAAGAACTCAGGACGGGCTATTCCACCTGCATCCATCAAGGCTGCTTGAAAACCACCAAGGAACATCATCCACTCACTCGCGAAGCCCGAAAGCGGCGGGCTGCCCGCGATGCTCAACGCACCGACAGCGGCTGTGAAGGCAGTGATAGGCATCTTGTTCGATAGACCACCCATCAGATCGACATCGCGCAAGTGAGTTTGATGAATCACTGCACCGGCGGTCATAAACAAGAGTCCCTTTGAAAAAGCATGATTGATGAGATGGAACAGACCTCCAGAAACCCCGTAGGTAGTAATCATCCCCAAAGCAAACAGGACATAGCCCATCTGGCTCACGCTAGAATATGCGAGGAGTCTCTTGATGTCCTTCTGAACCAGTGCCATGAATCCTCCATAGAACATCGTAATGACACCCAGAAGGCCGACCCAGAAAGAAAGGCTGGCAGCGGCGGGTCCAAGAGTGATAATCCCGAACCTAACCAGGGCGTAGGCTCCGGTTTCAATCATTGCACCAGAAAGCAAGACGGAGATTGGTGTTGGGGCCTCAGCATGTACAGGAGGTAGCCACCAATGAATCGGGAACACCGCCATCTTCACAAGAAAGCCTGCCGCCAGTAGGATGAATATCAACTTGAGCAGGTCCAGTTGACCCACGAGGGAGGGGATCATGGCGATTATCGCATACAGTTCAAAGGTGCTAGTGAAGAAATACAGCAGACCAAACCCTATGAGTATACAGACTGCGCCTGATTGCGTGTATAACCAGAACTTCATTGCAGTGCGTTTCTTGGTTTCGGGTAGTCCCCAGAAGAGAATCAGAAAGTAGGCGGGAACGAGCATGAGTTCCCAAGCAATGAAGAACTCCAACAGATTCGTGGCTAGTGTGACCCACTGCATCCCCATCAGGAAGAACAGATGATTTGCAAAGAACGTGGGCTTGTTTTCAGTGTGTTCTGTGTATCCGACGGCATATACCACCGATAGGAATCCTAGGGCCACGACTGCGAAGGTAATAGGGAAGGCAATCTCGTCTAGATAAAGCCCAAACTCGCCAAGGACCGCCGACCAAGTAGCGGCCTCGGTGACGGACACTCCACCAACCAACACTTCATAGAACGGTGGAACCATGAGTGCTGTCGCTACAAATGAGAATCCAACGGCGATTCTTCCTGCTGACTCATGCAGGCGGCCGCGGAGGATATAGATTAGGAGTCCTCCGAAGAAGAGGACCACAAGTGACAGGGTCATAAATGGCAGCTGCATTGTCTGCATTACCTAAACTCCCTCCCACGCCACCTCAGTGGGTCTCTTTCGAGTGTCTCTATCTTGTCCGGCCCGTAGAGAAGGTCTTCTCTCTCACCCTCACTGATATCGATAATCGGAGTGTGGAAGAGAGCATCAAAGCGGCAGGCTTGAACGCAGAGACCACAGAAGATGCAGCGTGTGTAGTCAAAGTAGAGCGCAGCATCCTTCTCGTAGACCTTGTCTTCCTTGTCAATCCTAATAGCCACGACTGGACAAGCCCTAACGCACTGGGCACATGCGGTGCAATTCTGGCGGACATGGATGTGTCTTCCTCTTGTCCGCTCTGGATACTCTCGATCCTCAAAGGGATAGAAGTACGTGAATGGTCGTTTCATGACCTGCCTGAAAATGTGTCTGAGGATCTGGAAGATGTCGCCAAGATTTCTGAAGAACCCCATCGACTACCCACCTCCAAGAGCAAGGAGTCCTGCCAGCCAGGGGAAGTTCGCAATGGCAAGCATGACTACCACTACGTTCAGTATTGAAAGTGGCAGCAGGTACTTCCAACACAAGTACACGATTTGGTCTTGCCTTAGTCTGTGGAACGAAGACGTAACGACCACGAAGAAGAAGAAGACTACCAAGAACTTTATGATGAAGATGACACTCCCTGGAAGGAAATCAGGACCCTGAAAGCCTCCCAGAAACAGGGTGACTATGAGAGCAGAGTAGAGCATCTGCTCAGCAAACTCGGCAAAGTACGTCATGGTAAAGTAGATTCC
>JAEORS010000138.1:0-5681 GCA_016840795.1 Candidatus Thorarchaeota archaeon
ACTCGTCAGCCGTCTGACTTGTCTGTGGAGATCTCTCCCGAAACAGTCTCCTGCGGCCTAGGTGATGAGGCCATTCTGGACGTGACATTCATCAACGAAGGTGAAGGGTCTGCTGAGAACATCAAGATGACGGTGGAACTCTCTGAGGGCCTTGAGCTCTCACTTGGAGGTAGCGAGAAGGTCATTGAGTTCATAGGACCGAAGGAGAGAATGAGATTCCAGCTATTCGTACGGGGAATGGCCTTGGGAGATGAAACAGTGACGGTCAAAGCCGAGGGTTCTCGCAAGGGCGAGGAAACAACGAATTCATCCACAATCAGAGTAGCCTAAAGCGGTTCATTCCTTCCTGCGTTGCTTGTCGATTCCTTCTCTAATGTCTAAACAGGCACCCATGAGCTCTTGGATAGTGTCCTGCCCTTTGAACGCCTTCAAGTGGTCAGAGGCATCATCGAGACGATTCTCGGACAGAGATTCGACAAAGGAAACGAGGGTTTCTAGCCATTCTCCTCTGGTCTTGCCAATTGCCCTTCTGGCCTTCTCTATCCTGTCCTTGGCTTCCGACATTTTCTCTATCGTAGCAAAGCCCATCGCTGCTAGCGAGAGATCAATAACTGCGGTCTGAGCCTTTCCTTCTTCGACCGCCTTCTCAGCTGCCTTGTCATAGAGGTTGCCCATATTCTCTGTACATGTCAGGAAGTAGTCTCTGTTCCCGAGCTTGTGACATGAGAATGCAGCCCATAGATATGCCTGCGCAGCTGTTTCAGTTAAGTCCTCATTCAATGCATGCTCAGCAGAATTCTCAAAAAGCGTCAATGCGGTGTCGAATTCACTGACTTGCTTGTACTGGGTAGCTGCATCGAAGTAGGCTCTGGCTGCGCCTTTGCTATCGTCGGCGCTCACCTTTTCCTCCGCATACATGTGGTAGTACTCTGCGGCTTTTCTCGTCATCTCAATCACCCGGTCGAGATAGCAGGCGGCGGCCTGTTTGTACTGATGAGCAGCCTGATTGAACTTATCCTCTTCAACGAACTCGCCCGCTAGTCGCTCCCATTGTGAACATTCATCTTCCATAATCATCTCGACCCCTAGAATGACTGAGTCGGAGTACCCTATGCATCGCCCATGCAGGATGCGTAACGAGTGGTTGTCTCACTCAAATATGTTGCTCCGATGGATGGCTGTGTCATAAATCGAAGCCTTTGTTTCTGCTATTCATTGGAGCATTGGGGCTAGACTATCGTTGGAGGATCCAAGATCTCAAGAATCTCACAAGAAGGGGTTCCAGAGAAATCCTTGGATGCTAGCCAGAGACCCTCTTCTCCAATCACTGTTAGAGAAAAGCCTTCGTCCAGAAGTTTCAGCAGGTACTCCATGTGAACTATCATGTCCAAGGGCAGTTTCCTTGTGGCCAGCGCTTGTTCGTCAAGAGAAGAAGTGTTTGGAGTAGAGATTTCCACCTCGACTGAAAGGTGATGTGGGTCTGCCGAAGTACGCACGAGCAGTATCTCCACCCAGTCAGTTCTCAGCACTACCGAAATCCACTGACTAGACTCCATTTCGTCAGAAGAGGGGGTTGGTGAATTCGCCACTTCCCGGAATCTGGAAACAAAATCCGGTCGAGCGCCATTGCGGAAACTTCTTCGGTGGTCCTTGTTAACCATCACTATATCCTCCCCTGCATCTGGCTTGTTCATACACAGCCTGACCTTGAACAGATGAAGCCTGGGAGGAGCTGCCCCAAGTAAGCTACTCCCAGCTTCGCTGAGAATCTCACGGTTGAATCTCCTACATTCACCATCACAGAGTGATATCTCATCCACGACGTTTCATAACCACAACAACAACTACAACAATGGCGACAGCACCGGCACCAACAGCCAGCAACTCCATCGGAATTCCTGGTGGTGCGTCATCAACGACGATGTTGTCTATCGCATAGTCGTACCCGAGGAGTATCCTGAAACACTCCGACGTGGAGATTTCGTTGTCCGTTGCCTCCACCATCAGGGTCTCATTGACGTAGACACTCATCTGTCCGGCAGCCGTCCTTGTGATTCTGATATGGTGCAGGGTTCCTTTCAAGGATGGCCTCTCTAGTCCATCACCTGATGCGAGAGTAACTGTTGCTTCACCATTGAACCTGGTTATGGCATAGATGTATTTCAGACCAGCCGATGTTGTTCCTTGGGTGATTCGAAGGCAGTAGGTCATCTGAGGGTGTGTATCTGGATGCGTACTCATGAAGTACACATAAAGTCCTGGCCTAAGGTCCATCATCCAATTCCCAATATCGAACATGTCGAAGCTCCATGTGCCGCTGGTCAGATTGCATGGTCGATGGACCTCGGTTGAATAGCTACCACGAAGAGTGCCATCAACGACAATGGTGTTCGCATCGATGACCCATCCATCCGGGGGGAAGTCGCCGTCGAAGTCCTCTGACCACACTTCAGTGGCACTACATGGTTCCGCGATGATCGCCAAAGAGCACATCAGGACCAGAATTCCTAAACACACAAGACTTCTCAAAGGATTTCCATTCATTCCTTTTGATACCTCCATTTCCTAGGTTCACTGAAAACCTATGTTCAAAGAACGTGCTTTAGTTGAATATCAGTTAGCGGTAACAATAGTCTGGAAGCTACGGCTCTGCTATGGTCGGAATCTGCCGATGCTTGAACTTCGATGTTTTCAAAACGGAATCAGTAGAAATGGTAGTTTCCCTAGGCTTTCAGACCATGAACCCAGAACCTTCCTGATATGTTCCTGATATCACTCCATTGGCTCAATCATGTCGTCCAACAGAAACTCTCCCAGGTCCATGAGGCATTGGCTTTCTAACACACTGACTCTCAACCGATCGCCTGTACTCAGATTCTTCTTTCGGAGTATCTCGATCTCCTCCAGTGCCTTCCGATACTTCTCTATAGCGACAAGCCGCTCAAGCTGTGAAAGCGGTGACTCTTCCGACGTAGCGTTCGTCAGGATCACCTCCATCTCCATGGGTTCTCCCACGAAATCTATACTGCGCAGTCTGCCTCCGCGAGGAATACTACTTTGCATAAGCGGCCCTCTGCATCATACGAAATGCAATCTCGGGCCTCTTCTCTATTAGTACTGATATCCCTGGTGACAAGAAAAAGGGTCAGGGAGGTGCAAGGCAAGACCCTACCCCTCCCCTCAATGGCGAGGAATGTGGAGAACATATCCTCTCTGGTTAAGCTAGTTGATCTGGAATACTCCCTCACTGTACCCTATACCGTAGAGTCCACCTGTCCAATCGACTATGCCGACTGTGTGTATCTTCCGGCCTACTAGATCCGAAAACTGACCTGTTGCTACTGTGACTCTGCCGTTGATTGTGTACTGGCTTATTGCGAAGGTGAACGACCCTTCATGGGTGCCTTCGACATAGGAGCCATCTTCCCAAATAGCCCACCAAATCCCAGAGAACTTCTGCATATTCACATTCTTGTAGATCTCAGCTTCAGTGTTGAACCAGTAGAACTCGCCATGAGCACCGTCTTCTGCATAGACATCTCCAATCCATGTCGGATTGTCAGGAGTCCAAGGCGGAAGATTGACAGAGCAAGCGGTTAGCCATCTGAGAGGTTTCTTGGCCTCAACTGGTGTTGCGTACACTAGGGCTACCATGAACAATAGTGCAAGCAAAGCAACAGTCGTCTTTCTTCCGATAGTCATTCGCTTTTCACCTCCATTTCCTAGGTTCACTGAAAACCTATGTTCAAAGAACGTGCAATAGTTCAATATCAGTTAACGGTAATAGTAATCTGGAAGCTATGGCTCAGCTAGGGTCGGAATCAGCCGAAGCTTAAACTTCGATGTTTTCAAAACGGAATCAGTATAAATGGTAGACTCACCAGACTTTCAGACCGTAAACCCAGAACCTTCCTGATATGTTCCTGACATCACTCTATTTCCTGTATCATTTCGTCCAACAGCAACTCTCCCAGCCATGGGAACTTCTTGTGGGAGAAGAAGACAAGCGGAGTTGCAGAGTCTATGGATGACATCTGTCGCACCCTTTCACATATACCATAGGCTTCTTTCAAGTCGTCAGGTTCAAACCACGTAAACAGGACAGGTTCTGTTGCCGACTGGAAGATGTCGAAGACTTTCGTAGGGAATTCCTCCTTCAACCAGTTCCATACTTCCTGATTCGACGTAGCATTCTCATCAACTTGGATTCTCAGAACTATATCGAGTCCCGTGGACATTGTGTGACTTCCTCTGACAGTAAAACGGAACGCGCCACTATCTCGAATCTCTCTGAGTACTTTGCGCACACGTTTCACGGAGAGCCCAGAGTCATCTGCGATATCCTTCACTTGCATCCGGGCATCCTTTCTCAGGGCTCGCAGCACAAGCAGCTGATGTTTCGTGAGTTCTATCTCTTCGCCACGAGGAACAAGCATTCGCGTAGTTGTGTGAAGCTCCACAGCCTTTGCACTGTCTAGGCCCCGTAAGAACCTGCCAATCTCCTGCAGACGTTCTGAACCAATATATTGTCCAGTGGCGAAATAGGACCTTCCTGATGCGCTTACCAGCTCTGATACTTGGATGACCCCTCGATTGCTCCCAATCAGGTTGACAAGCTCCTTCCCGTCCTCGGTTCCGTCAGTATGAACCAACGCGACGAATCCCGATGACCCAATCATGGCCTGTGAAGGTAAGACCACAAACTTCACGATATGCCCGTCTTCAATGAGTGAGGAGACACGTTTTATCACAGCAGTCGTGGACAGTCCGACTCGATCTGCGAGATTCTTGTAGCTAATCCGGCAGTCCCTGCCTAGCTCCTCAAGTATCCTCCTGTTAGTTGGGTCCAAGGTCAACACCGCGAATCCTGGCAAATTGTAGAATACAAGCTAGCAGTGAAATAAGGATTTCTCAAAGAACTAGTCAAATTTGCGTGCTTTGATTACTGGAAGTTGCACTCCGGCGGCAGCAACATATCGATAATCTCTGGTGACGGAATCTCTCTGAAGTCCTTCGAAGCCACCAAGAGACATTCCTCTCCAATCACTTGGAGGTCGAAACTAGCATCGAGCAATGATCGTAAGTATTCCATATGTATTATCACCTTGGAGGGCAAATCGGTGTCCCTTGTGACCATGTCTTCAGTTGGGACAATTGGCATGAAGATTTCTACTTGAACCGATAAGGAAATTGGAAACGTTAGCCTCCGGACAAGGGAGATTGCGATGCATTCCGTCTTCCACACCAGACTGATGGTTTCACCGGTTTCGTAGATGCTCGAAGGATCTATCGGGGCCTTGACTAGTTCGTGGAATCTTGAAATGAAGTCCCTCTTTCGCTTCTCTCGAGATTCCTTCTCCCGTTCACGCTCTTTCAACTGACTCTGTCCTCACAGAAACACATTCTCAGGAGTAGACTTACAGCTGGAGTGATGAAGGAGGATTCCCCCTGACTGAGAATCCTCCCTATTTGGCGTCAAGCCATGAGGTGCAAGGGTCCACGTCACTCAATGTATCTTTGGTAACTACCTCTTACGTTTCCAGATGACAGCCCCAGCTACTATGATGACCGCTCCACCAACAACCAAGAGGATTACTAATTCTGAGATTCCGTCACCAGGGTCATCGTAAACGAATATGTTGTCTAAGGCTGTGTCCATAATGATTGCCCAAAACACGAAG
>JAEORS010000139.1:0-5661 GCA_016840795.1 Candidatus Thorarchaeota archaeon
CGGACTCGGTTGCGCCTAATTATGGCGCATCGTGCCAGTAGCCTTTCTGGTCTTCTGCCGATAATACAGAGCGAGGACGAGATGGTTATCTAGCAGGACTCTCTGGCCTCAGTAGTCCTTGAAGGCAGAGGCTAGAATCTCACGTAGTCTTCCATGCTCATCGAATATCCAGTAGGTACCGCAATGAGCTATCATGCCTGCGTTGCTGTCCTTCCTGCTCCTCAGTTCTATCTCTCTGATTGCGAGTTTGAGAGCTTCAGTGTCGCTCATCCCCCATGCGGCGTTCCACTCGTCTGAGCCTTCAGGAAACTGTTCTGCAATCTTGTTTCTGATACGGATGGCACCAAGTTTCCGTGCGAGTGTGCTCTTGGATACACCAAGCACTCCTGCCCACCAGTCTAGGGACGGAAGCCTCTCGCCTTTGGCAATCTCTTGATACTTTGCCCTGATGACATCCTCGTCGAAGTTAGTCGCGTTCACCAATCCGGGATACAACTCCGACATCATGAGAAAGATCTTCGCATTTTTCTCCAACCTTCCTTTCTCCCCCATGCCTGACTATTCCATGCCAGTCATTATTCCACCGGAGCATAAAAGGACTTATGTCCGAGGCCCAAGCGTTCGTTTAGCTGATTATCGTATCTAGGCTGTCATCATATTGGAGTATCCGTACCGAATATTCGTTAGGTAGGAAGCAAATGAGCTGTACCACAATGAGCGCACACGACTGCCTCTTCAAAAAGGTCTGGCATAGGCAGTGCTGCGCCACAGTTCTGGCATTTCAACTGCTTTATCTCTGCACGCTCTTCAGGAGGTAACTCCAAACGAAACACTTGTTGCGCAACGTCACGAATGGTTTTTCCAATCCTCCCAGCGGCTGCGGCCACAGCGTTGGTTTCAGAATCACTAAGAGACCCAAGACCAACTCCTTTGAAGAAGCTGTCAATTGCCTTCCCTATCTTACCGAAGATTGACCCCGCTTTCCAAGTGAGTACATCGCCTACATGCAGCTCAATCAGCTCGTCGTCAGGGTGTCCCGGAATCTGGTAGCCACGTTTCCAATCAGTCCGTTCGGACCTTGTTGATGAGAGCTGCAGCCCACAGCTCGGACAAGCCATCCTCCAATCGCTCCCTCTGAACCAACCCTTCTTGATCTTCTGCTCGCCCACATCATACCAACATCGTTTGTGAGCCACTTTCCCACAGTTTGGACACTCAAAGAGGTAGTACTTGTCAGGTTTGGCCCTTTGTGTGCTTCCCGACGGCAGTTGAAGATACGCAAGATCGTTGGTAGAGTTGTTCAGCAGATACTTGCCACATATGAAGCAGGTCTTTCCATCAAGCTTTCCCATCTTCTCTACGGATACTCTCACGTGCCAACGCCTCATGATGAGCTGCTTCACTTCCTCTTAAAGCCCTTCGGAATCAGGAGACTAGACAGTATGCCACCTTCCATACAAAAGGGATTAACGTGGGTTTGACTCAGCAGGAATCAGTCCTAGTACATGTTTGAAGATGGATGCATCTGATATGATAAAATCACCATTTACGCTCAATCTACTGGAAGTATCGAGGGACGACAATGCGAGAGTTGGTGGAAAAGCTGCCAATCTGGGTCACATGATTAAGAGTGGAATCAACGTTCCAAGCGGGTTCGCAGTGACAGTCCGAGGATACCATGAGCTCATGGACCAGGCGGGCATCGCTGACAGAATGGAAAGGCTCTTGGAGGAGATAGACTACCATAATCCTGCTGCAATTGAGAATGCATCGTCCCAGATTCAAGGGATTGTTCGAGCCGCCAATCTTCCACCTGACCTGATAGAGGCTGTCAAGAGAGCCTACCTTGATTTGGGAGAGGGCAGAGTCGCTGTCCGTTCCTCAGCTACTGCAGAAGACCTTCCAGACGCATCCTTCGCTGGGCAATATGACACCTATCTAAATGTCGAGGGTATTGATGATCTTGCCGAGTGCCTGAGGATGTGCTATTCCTCTCTTTGGACGGGACGAGCTGTTTCGTATAGACACAGGCAAGACATTCCACACCATGGTGTTAGTTTGGCCGTGATAGTCCAATCGATGGTGCCGGCAAAGAGTGCCGGGGTCATGTTCACTCAAAGCCCGACCAGCGAAGATGAATCTGAATTGATGATAGAATCCAACTTCGGACTGGGCGAAACGGTTGTGGATGGCACGGCAGTTCCGGACCGGTTTGTAATATCAAGAGGCACCAAGAAGGGAAAAGGCATCTTCAGTGTAGTCAGCAAAGAGATTGGCACGAAGAATCTGATTGCAGAGGCATTGCCATCAAGAAGTGGGATAGAGCTATCGACCGTCCCCAACGAGTTGAGTGAGGCTTCTTCTCTTGATGATGAAGAGGTGATCAGTCTAGCCAAGATTGGTATGGAGATAGAATCCCTCTTCGGCACACCACAGGACATTGAATGGGCTATTGACAAATCGGGCAAGACTCACATTCTGCAGTCACGGCCTATCACCACATCTGTGCTTCAGGAGAAGTCTGACAAGGAGCAGACAATGTGGACCAGGGGATATGCCGATGACTATTGGAACGACAATGTCACCCCTCTGTTTTTCGACCTCCTCGGAGACCACGTGAAGTACATTGTGAACATGGAGCTAAACCAAATCATGGGATACAAGAAGATGCCCGATGACGTGCTGAAACTGTTCAGAGCACACGCCTACTTCAATCTGGGCGTCATAAAGAACAAGGTTACGAATGAGATACCACATTTTGTCCGATCAGAAGATGTTCTCAACTACTTCCCTGAAGGTGCTGGGCCATATGGAAAAGAAACCATGAAAGAGCTTCCATTTGCATTGAAAGACAGGATTCTTGCGGAAATCAGAGTCATGCTCTTCGACCCAGACGGTAGCATCAACAAGACTGCCGACGCTTATGACCAATGGAGCGAAGAGGTGTTTGCTCCTTACTGTGCTCAATTCGACGCTGAGTTTGCAGAGCTCTCCGAAACGGGTGATTTGCAGTCGCTGATGATACTGGCAATGAAACTGGACAGGGTGATGATTCGCCACTTCAGAATGATTCGGTATGCCATTCCGGTTCACAACCTCGGCATGAACTTGATATCAAACTACCTTCTCCGCACCTTCTTGGGAGAGGAGGATGCAGCCGAATACTACCCAATCCTGATATCCGGCCTCAAACATAAGACAAGCGAAACAAATAGCGCACTCAACAGCTTGGCGATGAGGGCACGCGCATTGCCCAAGGTTACTAGGATAATCCTGGATAACGATTCTAAGGATGTGATTGATGCTCTACGTTCAAGCAGTGATGGAGATGTGCGCTCTTTTCATGCCGAGTTCGATTGTTTCATTGACGATTTTGGTGCTAGAGGTTTTACTCGAGAACCATATTACTCCCGCTGGCATGAGGCCCCAGAGTTGGTAGTTGATCTACTAAAACCACTTGTGTCCGAGGAGGGCAGGGATCTCAGAGAGTCTGAACTTGAAACTGAGAGAAGAAGAAGAGAAGCGGAGGAGGAGGCTGAGAACAGAATCAAGTCTCAGAGATTCGGTGGACTGAAATGGGCCTTGGTTTCGACAATCCTGGGCTTTGCGAGAAGGTACATTGCCTTCAGAGAGGACCAGCGTTTCAATCTTGATAAATGGATTACACGAAATCGAGCACTGTTTCTGGAGATAGGTAGAGGGCTAACCTCCCAGGGAATCCTTACAGAACCATCTAGAGTGTTCTTTCTTCACAAGAAGGAGTTGCGGAGTCTCATAATCGGGAGCCCCTCTAAGGAAGCAGTGTTTCGTTTGTCTGCCTTGTCAGAAGAGCGATACGAGGAGTTCCTTAGGTATGAGGATGTCACTCCACCCAAGTTCCTCATCGGCTCTAGGGAGTACAATGACCCGTTGCCGACCAAAGATGACGATAGTATACTGAAGGGCATCCCAGCAAGTCAAGGAACAGTCACTGGAAGAGTTAGAGTCTTGAAGAGCATCGAAGAGATTCCATTGGTCAGGACTGGTGAAGTCCTTGTTGTCCCAAGAACGGACCCAGGATGGACTCCAGTGTTTTCAAAGATCGAGGGTCTAATCACGGAAACTGGAGGAATCCTCTCGCATGGCGCGGTGGTTTCGAGAGAATACGGAATCCCAGCAGTAACTAACATAAGAAACGCATGTCAGACGATGGAAACGGGGAGTATTGTAACAGTCAACGGAAGCGACGGAACCATCAGAATCCACGCTGCAGAGGAATGAAAAACATGGAGCCCCTGACACACAAATCATCCTCCGAAGACCCCAATTGGAATGAATCATACTACTTTGTATTCTACGACAAGGACCAGAGGATAGGTGGAATGACCAGGGTTGGATTCAAGCCCAACAAGCCAGAGGGCATGACATTCCTCTTTCTTTTCCTTCCTGATGGTTCTGCAGCGGCGTTTCACGCGACAGATGAGTGCCTGGAATATCCTGAATCTCTCAAAGTTGAGGGCATGGTTCACCAATTCATAGAGGATGGAAGGTGGCACTATCAGTTTGAGGGGCCCTTGGTCATAGTAGAGGATCCGGAGAGTCTTCCGGAAGTCCGGCGGAAACCCAAACTTATCACTGAGATTGCTGAGGGAGCACTAGATCTCGAGTTCAGTGCCATCAATGAAACCTACGAATATAGTGAACATATGGCCCCAGATTCTTTGGAGAGGGGTAAGAAGACAGGAGATGAGCACTGGGAACAGATTGCGGTCATCAATGGCAAGGTCAGCATCGGCGACAGGACATACGAGATACGTGATGCTATGGGTCAGAGAGACCACACTCACGGCATCAGAGATTGGGCAGGCATTCAGAACTGGTTCTATTTCGTCATCTGGTTCAACCGCCAATTGGCAATCAACCCTGCAGCTGTTGTGGGAGATGATGGTGGCTTCGGAACAGGAGGTTTCCTATTCAAAGATGGGGAGAACATACCTCTTGCCAGCATCAGAATCTTGACTCACGAGTTCAGGAGTGACGGTCGCTTTCCGATCAAGACAGTTATGGAATTGGTCGATGCCAATGGAGAGAAGCACATCTTGAAGGCCGCTCCTGGGCCCATTATCCCTGTCCCATTCACAGACGAGAAAGGTAGGATGTCAGTCCTCATTCAGTCCATCGGGAGTTTTGAACTGGATGGACGCAAGGGAGGCTTTGGCTCATACGAAACCCTGACCAGAGAGAAGTAGGACAAGAGTCATTTTCGCAACGTAACAGTGAATCATATTAGAAGGAACCAGTAGTGATTATGAGCAGAGTGTAGACGTTATGTTCGACCTGGTTCAGGAACGGGACATGGGCTCGAGACTTGCTCCGAGAACAATGGTTTATGTCATAACTCACGGTGTGACAGACGATAGTGGAGATCTATCTGAAATGGGAAAGAATCAGGTTGTTGATCTTGCGAGGTCGCGAGTTGTTGCCCGTGTCACCATGGTGTACTCATCATCAGCAAAGGACACCTCAACTACTGCTAAGATTCTAAGCAAGGAATTCGGAGCTAGGACCAATAACAAGGATTGCCTTGGAGAGGTGAAGCTGGGAAAGGGCTCATTGGATACTGAGGAGCTGGCACAGACCCTCCATGAGATGTGGAAGAACACGGACTATCAGCCTGAGAAT